>QKGU01000211.1 GCA_003250325.1 Paludibacter sp. | reverse complement strand
TAATTATACTTTTGACAAAACCTTTCGAAAAATTATATTTCATTTTAATTCTTAATACTATGAACAAGAACACATTGAACATTTTACTTTGTGAAGAAAATGAAGATCTGGGCGTTATTGTCAGAGAATATCTGAACAGCAAAAACTATCATGTCGACTTATTTACTGATGTCAAATCGGCCATGAAATCATTTGAAAAGAATGATTATGCAATGGCCGTATTGGATGTCAAACTTTTTGATAGCTTTAATCTGATTGACAAAATGCATAAACAGCATCCTGATGTTTACATTTTATTACTCCTCCCAAAAGCTTACAAACTATCTTCCGAAAGAAAAAGCATTGAAAAGGAAGGCTATCTGCAAAGACCTTTCAGCGTTTCGGATCTTGCCAGCATTATCAAAATAAAATATCGGAATAAAGATAAAAAAGGTAGCGACAAAGTCAAAGGCATGAAACTCGAGCCAAAGAATGTCGATACTTTTGAAATTGGAAATTACACATTCGAGGTTCAGCGCAAACAATTAATACGTGATGACAAATCGGTACATTTAACGAACAAAGAAGCGGAACTTCTGCATATACTTGCCGAAAATGCAAATTCTATAACTAACAGAGATATTTTCATCAATAAGATCTGGAATTATGAAGGTGAGTATTACAGCAAATCCAGAAGTATGGATGTGTATATTTGCAAATTAAGAAGGTATCTTGAGAAAGATTCGAAAATAAATATCGTCAACATACACGGGAGGGGTTATAATCTTATTGCCCCTGTGAGAAAAACACTCTAACGTTTATTAAATTAAATGATAAGAAAGCAACATCAGCATAAATATAAACATATAAATATTTATGCTGGCAAATGTTGTTTTTAAATTCAATTCCTTATTTCCAATCGACATTCGAACATAAGTAATTACAAAAACAAGGTTCAGAATAAAAATCAGGATAAAAAACAGCCAGGAAATACTGTCCAGAAACAGTGGAATAGAAATGGATATAAACGAAGTAGCCACAATCCAGCTCAGAATAATTCTCTTTAAATTTTTCTGAGAAAAACTCTGATTTATAGTTGGGAATCCTGCCGCTTCGTATTCCTTTGCATATTTAAGCATTAGCAACCAAAAATGCGGAATTTGCCATATAAAAATAAAAAAAGCAATGTAAACGGCTGTACGCTCGAAAACATAACCACCCGCCGCTGTCCAACCCATGAAAACCGGCACTGCGCCAACCAGCGAACCGGGAACAACAGCATATGCCGTAACGCGCTTCAATCCTGTATAAATAAAGTTATACCAAATAATATTGAATAATCCCAAAGTCGCCGTTATCAGTCCAAAGAAGAAATACAACAACCCGAGTCCAACAATTATGAACGATATAGAAATTATATAGGCTATAGAAAGCGATAATTCATGAGCCGGGATGGGTCGATTTTTCGTCCTGTTCATTTTAGCGTCAAACTTACTTTCCTGACATTCATTCAATGCACTTGCACCACCTGCCAAAATAAATACCGAAATTATCAGTGGGATAATTCCGGCATCTATAGCACCTGAGTAAACGATGTAGGTTGTAAGTGCTGTAAATGTTACAGCTATCGAAATTTTATATTTTACCAGAGCAAGAACAACGCGCATATATCTCATTTCCAATCACAAATTCAAACTCACTTTTCTACAAAACTACTTTAACGATTTCAGGTATTCTTCTACCAGTTTAATATCTTCTTCTTTAATGATACCTTTGTACGATTTCATTACACCTTGAGGAAAACCAGAAACCACATCTTTATTCGGATCGTATATAGAATTGGTAATATATTTACTATCAGCTGTTAAAGTTTTAGTTTTTCCATTCTCCGTAACTTCACGTTGAGAGCCATATAATCCTTTGAAAGTAGGACCCACTGAACTTTTTCCATCAAGCGAATGGCAAGCTGTACAACCATTTTTATCAATCACTTTTAATCCCAAATTATCATCTTCCTTCTTTTTAACCGGCAAAGCAGCATACCATTTGTCAAATTCTTTTTGCGGAACGACTTTTACAATGGCTGACATGTATGAATGATTCACGCCGCAATAGGCAGAACAAAACAGATCGAATTCTCCCAATTCCCCGGGTATAAACCAACTGAAGTTCGTCTGGCCTGGCACCACATCTTCTTTAATTCTGAAAGCAGGCACAAAGAAACCATGAATCACATCTCTCGAAATCAGATTTACCTTCACTGCTTTATCTATCGGGACAACCAAAGTATCGGCTTGCTTTTGCCCCGGATATTCAAAAACCCATGACCACATTTTCCCTATTGCATCCACTTCCATAGCATCTTTTGGCACCTGACGCATAGGCAGAAAGCCTTCCCAACCAATATAGAACATAAAAATAACCAACAACACGGGAAGCGTAGTCCATGTTACTTCCAGCCAGGTGTTATCTTTAACCTGAGTTGCTTTTGGATGCTTTTTCCTGTTATATTTTACAACAAAATAAATCATTATTATTGTAAACGACACGAGGAAGAAAATAGAAAACCCGCCTATTATCAGGAAAGCTTTGTCAACTCCGTGAACAAAATTCGATGCGCTGCTAAACATAAATAGTATAAATTATATGTTACTGTTTATTCGTCAGGAAAATCCAATTTATCGATATGCATAATCGATAAAAGTAATAAGCACTACCAGAGCATACAATACAAAAATCAAGGCCACAAGAATTCTCAGCAAAAGACTTTCGTATTTCAAATGCATAAAATATGTCAGAATCATAAATCCTTTAACACCGGCTATCAAAAGAGCCACTGTAACACTGAAGGCTGCCAATTCGAACGATGTCACCGTTATAGTAAGAAAAGTGAGGAACAGCAAAACTAAAAACACTTTTCCTAAAACCTTATATTCGGTTATATGCGAAACATTATTTGCCATTTTATTTTTTGTTTGAAATATAATTCGAATAAAAAACTATTATGCAATCAGATACAATAACGGGAAAAGGAAAATCCAGATCAAATCTACGAGGTGCCAATAAAGTGCCCCGTTTTCCAAATGCACATACTTTTGAGAATGTAAGCTTCCATTTTTTATTTTAAAAAAACAAATTGCAAGCAGTACTATCCCTACAATGATATGCAAAGCATGCAAACCCGTCATAAAGAAGTATAAACTAAAAAAGAGTAAATCGCCATGATCCAGACGAGACATCAAACCCGAACCGGGATATAATCCATGTTCAAATTTTACACCCCATTCGATGTATTTATTAAAAAGAAACACACAAGCCATCAACAAAGTTACTGCAATCAGCAACATGGATAGTTTCGGATTATTTTTCTGAATAGCACTCAACGCCATTGCAATAGTCATACTACTAAACAACAATGCAACAGTATTAATTGCCCCAATTGTAACACTAAGTTCAAGGCTGCCTTCGTGAAAATTTGTAGGATACTTTGCTCTAAAAACCGAATAAACCAAAAATAATCCTCCAAAAAGCAACAGTTCGGTAAAGATAAAGAGCCACATTCCCAGTTTTGCGCCTTCATCGTCACGATGTGCTTCTACATGCATTTTTTTTCCACTCATAATATTATGTTTTTATCATTCATAATCATAAGGATTGCTTTTTATCGCAAGAGCTTCATCAAAGTTTTCCAACGAAGGTGGTGATGGAATTTGCCACTCCAATGTGGAACCATGCCATGGGTTTGCAGGTGCGGGTTCACCACTTCTCGCTCCTTTTATCAGATTATAAACCATAATGACCGTACCAATAATTAAAATAAAACCTCCGATGGTAGAAATAACCTGACCGGTTTGAAACTGCGGTAAATAATCGAAATAACGACGAGGCATTCCCTGCATACCAATAATGAACTGCGGAAAATAAAGCAAGTTGAAACCAACAAAAATAATTCCCCATGCAATTGTCGCAATTCTCATATTATACATGCGTCCATACATTTTGGGAAGCCAATAATGGATAGCACCGAAAAATGCAAATCCCATTCCACCGAAAATAATATAATGGAAATGCGCCACCACAAATGAAGTGTCGTGAACCTGAACATTTGTGGCAATCGAACCTAACAAAAGCCCGGTTGTACCACCAATAGTAAACAAAAATATGAATGCCAACGCATACAGAAATGGAGGTTTCATGTCAATAGAACCTTTGTACATAGTTGCAAGCCAGTTAAATACTTTTATCGCACTTGGCACCGCCACAAGGAAAGTAAGCAATGAGAAAAACCAACGGGCCTGATTACTCATTCCGGAAGTGAACATGTGGTGTCCCCAAACCAAAAAACCGACGCCTGCAATAGCCAAGCTTGATAACGCAATAGCTTTATAACCGTATATTTTTTTCTGGCAAAAAGTAGGAATAATCTCGGTAATAATTCCCAAAGCAGGTAAAATCATAATATATACTGCCGGATGCGAGTAAATCCAGAACAAATGTTCGAACAAAACAGGGTCGCCACCTAAATCAGGATTGAAAAATCCGATTCCAAAAAGCCGTTCTGCAATCAGCATCAATAAGGTAATTCCCACAATTGGTGTCGCCAGAAGTTGTGTCCAGGCTGTAGCATAAATTGCCCAGGAAAATAACGGCATATTAAAAAATTTCATCCCCGGAGCACGCAACTGATGAATGGTAACAATGAAATTCAGTCCGGTAAGAATGGACGAAAAGCCCAAAACAAAAGCGGCAAAAGTAGCCATAATCACATTGGTACCTGTGGAAGTACTGTATGGAGCGTAAAACGACCAACCTGTATCGGGAGGACCATCTTTCATAAACTGTGATGCTACTGCCAAAATACAACCAGCAATATAAATCCACCACGAAAATCGGTTCAATTTCGGGAATGCAACATCTTTTGCACCAATCAGAATCGGAAGAAAGAAATTACCAAATACAACCGACAACCCCGGAATTACAACCATAAAAATCATGATAATGCCATGAACAGTAAAAATACCGTTATAAGTCTGAGGTTTCATAATCGTTTCGCCCGGAGCAATCAACTCTATGCGCATCAACAAACCCATTATTGCACCTACAAAAAACAATGCAACAATAGCATATAAATACAGTAAGCCAATACGTTTATGATCCATCGTGAAAATCCAGGAAAAGATTCCTTTGTACTTTCCCTGATGCTCCAGATAACTTACATATTCTGTTTTTTCTTTGTCATTACTCATGGCAATTTAATTTTGAATTTTCTTTTTAGGTTTGATAAGATAAACGATTACAAAAACAAGTATGAAAAAAATCATCAATAGTCCAGCTATTTTCAATACATCCAAAGAATATCTCTGTCCCTGCGGATCGTAAGTATAGCACATCAAAAGAACTTTCTGGATTGTAGGACGTGGTTGTTCTTTGCCAGCTTCCAGAATAGACATTTTAAAATCGATGGGTAAAAAGGTAATGCCGTACAAATACCGTGTTATTAAACCTGATGGACTAACAGCAACAATTGCAGAAGGATGAACAAAATCCAGCCCAACCGCTTTGGTTTTATACCCGACAGCATCTGTAATTTTAAAAATAGTTGTACTATCGGTGGTAAGGAAAATCCAACCGTTACCTTTTCCTTTCGCATAACGTTCAATAAATTTTTTTTTCTTGTCCTTTGCTTTTTCAGGTGTGTCCCTAAAATTAAAACTGATTGTAATTACCTGATAATCTTTGCCCAGTTCAAGATCCGTTTTTTGAATAACGTCCCCTACTCCTTCCAGAAGAGGACTGCAAAGCCCTGGACAATCAAAATACACGAAAGACATAATAGTTGGTTTGTCAATCAATTGCCGAAGTGTAACCGTTTCGAATTTTTCATTGACAAATTTCAGATCCAATGGAAGCTTTTCACCTAGATGCTCTATCACACCAATTTCAGGTGATTGATCCACCTGAGCATTCGCTTTTCCAAAAGCAACAAACAAGAATAATATTGAGAAAACTACTATCTTTTTCATGAGCAAGTTGTTTTTCTGTTATTTTTCAGCATCTTCTTCTTTCAAAGATTTTGAATGTAGTGCAATTATTATAGCGCCTCCCATTAAGCCAGCATCTTTCAACAATTCAATCAAATGCATGCTCCAACCATCTAAATTAGTTGCCATATCCGTAGCATACAAGCCCGGAATATGAATCGTGAGAATGAATAAAAGCAACATACCAGCCAGCCAATAACAAGCCATTTGCACAAACTTATCGATAATAATAAATATACTAGCTGTTATCAACAAAGCACCAGTCACCAATATTGTAAATGCTCCACCGGGAATAAACGAGGACATCATACCAACAAATAAATTTGTCATCAAAAAATGATTCAACCCCATTATTCCGAATGGTAACGCGAATAAAATTCTTCCTAAAACCGCTAACTTTTTCATAATGATATTTTTTTAAACGTTACCTAATTTCCATAATTTATATAAATTGCAGCCTATATATAAGAACACGGCCAACACAAGCGAAACTCCCAAAAAGTAAGTAAGTAAAATCCAGAATGGTGCTTTTGCCATTATGTTCCAAATTGCTCTCTTCTCTGTCAAAGCAGGTTTGTCTGTTGGAATTCCTTTTTTCAAAATCGCATTCGATTCTATTTCTCCGTAATTGTTATCGTTCACTTTTACAATCAATTCAAGATTACCGTTTTTATCTCCGGGCAAATCATTCGGAAAAATAAACGAAGCTTTACCTTCATTGTCCGTTCTGAATGTTTTATCAACCTGCAAACGACCAAAATAACGTTTAACAAACAACACGATTTCGGCATCTTTCAGCGACACTGTTCCCGTTGGCTTATTCGCTTTCACATTTACGTTTACTTTTCCTGTCAACGCATCGTACATCATTTTCACTTTCACCAATTTACTCTTATTGGGATCAACTTTCGAAAGTACCTGCGTATAGTTTTTATTAAAACTCCGAATATATGCTATCACTTTCCAGCGTTCGGTTTCAGACAAGATATTCTTAAAAGAAGGCATTATCATTCGCCCTGTGTTGAGAATATAAAATAATTCACCATCGGTAAGTGCTTGCGTTTTATTCGAAGCCAAATCGGGCGGAACAGGATTCAGCGATTTCAGACTGTTTCCTTTTGACGGGTTTCCATGACAAGACACGCAATTCTTTGTATAAATAGCTTCACCATCCTGAGTTGCCGCTGCGTCAAACTTCACATAACTGTTTAGCGCTTTTTGCTCGGTAGGGACATTCCAGTCTTCCGAAAAAGCATTTAAACAAAAAACAGAAACAACAAAAAGCAACGTTATTTTTAAATTGAATTTCTTTTGATGCATAAGTGTTCAGATTTATAAGTTGACCACAAAATCCATTTTTACCTTATTCTTCGTTCTCCGATAGATTTTCTTCCAAAGCTTCGCTGATAGGTATAATCGGAATTACCTTCGACAGTATCGTAATGATTATCAGTGCCAAAATCAGCGGAGCAATAGTTATAAGAATTTCAATCAGTGTAGGCGAATAATGCTTAAATACATCCGGTACGCCTTGTATTGGTAAATAGGGATGCTCCTGAGTAGGAACTACTATGATGTATCTTTTAAGCCAGGCACCAACCAACACAAATATTGAAATAATCATTGATGGTAACGGTTTTCTCATTTTTTTGAACAAAAGCAACAAGATCGGCAACACCAATCCTAAAATCTGTACTCCCCAAAACAACAATGCATGTGCGCCGGAAAACAGTTCTTTTAAATGTACCGCATCAAATTTCTTCATTTTGTAACCCGGAACCAAAAACTCATTCAGGTTGAAATATAAATACACCAGTGAAACCAGCACCAACAATTTTCCCATCATGTCGAAATGCATATCAGTGATATAGTCCTTCATTTTATAGTTGTGTCGGTAAAAATACATGGCAATGATTACCGCAGCACCACCGGCTACAAAAGCACCAGTTACGAAATAAGGTCCGAAAATGGTAGAATCCCAACCTGCACGCGAAGTACTGGCAAACAACCACGAAGTTACAGTGTGAATGGCCAACGCCACAGGAATGATTAGAATAGCGAGTGTGCGCGTCGACTTTTTGATGATTTTTTGCTGTTCAGGCGTACCAGCCCAATTCAATGAAAGTATCTTATATATTTTTTGCTGAAAGGTTGGTTTGTCTTTCAGATTTTCCGCACAAATTTTTAAATCAGGAATCAATGGCAGATACAACAGCAAAGTACTGATGATAATATACGTAGTTACCACCGTAATGTCCCACACAATGGGCGATTGCACACGTCCGTGAATTATAACATTCAACCCATGTCGGAAATGATAACCAAACCGGCTGTAGCAGCAAAAGCAAGCGCAATTATTTCGGCAATGCGAGCTAAAGGAGCCGCCCATTTTATTTTCAGTAATCCCAGCACGGCACTTATCAACATACCAATCAAACTCACCGCCACGAAGAACACGAAATTGGCGATATACATCCCCCACGAAACATAATCTCTGATACCGGCCACTCCCAATCCTTTGTCCAACTGGATGGAGTAAGCGTACAAACACACTAAAAGTGAGACTCCTAAAAATCCCATCCAAATGATAAATGATTTGTTGAGTCGGATATGCCTGAGCAAATCGGAAATGATTTTGTCTGATTTTGATTGTTCTAACATACTGAAATTATTAATAACATCATATCGCAAAGCAACATGACATTAGCATTATCACTTGTTATTCAATAAAACGATATTTCAAAAATATCCTTGTAATTTGTAGCTCGTAACTATTTACGCATTCAAATGTTCTTCTGCTTCCGGTCTGTCTTTGTCTTCGAAAGGAGATTCTTTACCTTTTGCCGGAAGATAATAAACACGCGGTTTTGTGCCCAATTCAGGCATCAGCTGAAACGCGCCGTTATCTTCCAAAAGTTTTCTGAATCGTACCGTTTCCTTTGTAGTTCCGTTGGTTACGGCATCTTCATTTTCGTCTCCGAAATAGAATACGCCATTCGGGCACGACGAAACGCAATACGGTAATTTTCCTTCGCGCAAACGGTCGGCACTAAACACGCATTTGGTGATAGTACCTTTTTTCTGAGGAATATTTAATTCGACATTGTATACTTTATCCTTATCTTCTTCAGCATAAAGAGGTTCTGTCCAGTTCAAATAGCGGGCGCTATAAGGACAAGCCGCAATACAAAAACGGCAACCGATACATCTTTCATTATCTATCAACACAATTCCATCACCACGTTTAAAGGTAGCATCTACAGGGCAAACAGCCACACAAGGCGGATTATCGCAATGTTGGCAGGGTTTGGGCATATAATATGGAGGAGTATTTTTCGACTCCTGCATTTTTATGGTTCTGATGTGAGATTGTTCAGGACGCAAATGGTGAGCACTTTGGCAAGCTCCCATACATTTCTGGGCATCTTTACATTTCGAAAGATCAATAACCATTACCCAACGTTTTCCGGGAATTCCTTCGCGTCCTTCTTTTTGCAGATATGTAAGTTCTTCGTATTTGGATTTTTTGAGTGAAGTCGTATTGCTCTTTTCCACTTCGAGCAATTCGTTTTCGGCGGTAAGTACTTTTATTCTTTCGCTTTTGGTCTTTTTATGGTCGTAGTTAATTCCTGCCAAGATAGCCGAACCGCCCAAAACGGTTCCAACTCCCATGTAGCCTATTTGTTCCAGGAATTTTCTTCTCGATTTATTCTTTGGTTTTTCTTCTTTTTCACTCATTCTATTGAATATTAAAAAATTAGTAATTAGAAATCTTCAAACTAACCAATCAAGACCAAATCCTCTCTAAAAAAATTACTGTTTCAGCTAAAAAAACGATTTAAGGTATTTTAATCTAAAGCCTCAAAATCAGCATTTATTTTTTAGATATATTTCAATGTACGCGACAAATATATAGAAGTCATCTTGACTTTTTGTTTGTTTTAATTTTCTTGAGTAATATAATCATAAATGCTATGTAATTAAAGCTTTTCCAGCTAGAAACGGTGACATCAAATCGATTAAGTAATGATCTGAAACTATCCATCCATGCATTAGTTC
>QKGU01000378.1 GCA_003250325.1 Paludibacter sp. | reverse complement strand
AACTTCAAAAGGATGATGAATAAATGGAAATCATCTTTTTGGCTCGAATTTAAAATACAAATTGTTGACTTGATAAAAGCTATGTTTTACCAAATCAACAATAATATAATACGAAAATGGGCTTTTTAAGGCTCGACTAATTAGAAATTTATTCAAAAAAAACGGAATTATCTATTTAATACAAAAGAGGCTTACTCAATTTTTATTTTGAGAATGCCTTTTTTTGTTCGTACTTGTCTAGATTATTTCTTCTCTCAACTTTCTGGGGAGTCCTGCTACTACTAAATTATATGAATGAATAATCAGTTCGTATAAAAGATCTTTTGTAATTTCAGGATTTATTATGACGGTATTCCAGTGCTTTTTATTGAAATGCCAGGCAGGCACAATAGCTGAATATTCTTCACGAAGTTGTATGGCTCTTTCCGGATCACATTTCAACGAAATCTGTGTTTCAGGATTGTCAAGCGGAAGTAAAGCGAACATTTTTCCCTGAACTTTGAGTACTAACGTGAATTCGTCGAACGGAAAACTTTCTGTCGTTCCTTTTAGACTCAAACAAAATTCACGGAGTTCTTCGTAGTTCATAAGGACTTAAGTTTATACAAAAACCATTTTTCAAAAAACAAGTTCATAATGCTAATCATTAAGATGAATAGTATTAGAATAAAGCGTGAGAATCTTAGTTTTTAATTATTTGTTTTACAACTGTTATTCCTTCGTCAAAATGAATTTGCAGTAAATAGATACCCGTAGGAAGATCTTCTATGTTGATAGTATTTGAGAAAGGCGTGCTATTTCTTATTTTTCGACCCATTAGATCTGTAATCTCATACGAATTTATTGAACCGGAGTTGTATAATATGCTGATATTCGATTTGGCAGGAATCGGAGCAATCCTTACCAGCTTATCCTGAGCTAAATTATCAAGTTTTGAAAGTTGATCCGATTCTTTCCAGTTAGTTGCGAGGCTGTTATCCGAATTTAAATCAATAAGCTCCAAAAATGAGCCATACCCATCCGCTGAAACTGGCCAAGGAAAATGATCGGTGTATTCTACCATGTCTATGACGTTACCAAAAGCATCTGCCAAAACTAACTTTTGAGATTTATTAGACAGGCAACGGGTAAATTGTCCAAAAGGAGTAAAACCGTAAAACAGTTTAAATGTTGCAGAATTGCTAGCTAGCATTATTTTTTCGTTTGCAGCTATAGTCGAATTTGCAGGGAATTGGTAACTCATACCCAATTGGCTAAAATAGATGCCCGTCAGATTAACCGCAGCATTTCCGTTGTTTGTAATTTCAATATATTCCAAACTATCGCTTTCGCAGTTCTCCAATGAACTTGGGTTATAGTTGATTTTAGAAATCACAAGAGGTGGAACTGACACATTGCTGCAAGCCTGACAATTACTCAGTCTATAATTTAACCAACTTGTTCTGTCCTGAAGCCATGTTTTTAATGAGCTAATTTTTTCTGCAAAATCTCCAATAGTATTCCATTTGGCCTGCTCACGTTCCTCTGCTTCAGAGATAAGCTGCACCAACTGATCAATTCTGTTTGAAAGTACTGTATAGTTTAATGGCTGATCGGCTGCAGAAACTTCAAGCCATCTTTTGGTAAAATAGCATTTAAAGGTAGCATTTAAATAAAGATTCTTCCAAAAAGATGCTCCAACATTATCTCCATTGTTAAATTGCCAAACACTGCTGCCACTTCTTGTTCCAAACACATCGTTTCCATAACATAAATTAAAATCCCAAATAGGACCGGCTCTCAGTTTGCCATTTCTATCTTTATGAAAATAAGTACTGTATTGATATGCATCAACATTAGATGCAAATTCGTTTAAAATCATAAAATCCACAAAACTTGGAATATCAATTATTGATGGATAACCTGTTGTAATGGAGCTATTTTGTGCGTTCATTACATTTTTCAGGTTATTGAATTGACTGTAGATATATTCGTTTTGAAATGAGGTTATTTCTTCGGGTTTCGGACTCGAGTGAATAAACGCAACATTATCAAAACTCCATGCAACCGGATCACCTCCGGTAGTTTTATCACATTTTGTAATATATCCTCCTGTAACATTGATGCCGGTATTGTCTTCATCGGTCATTTTCACAATATTAACCCTGCTGTTATCCACCTTAATTTTTTCCATGAAAATGTACAAGCCTTTGTAATCTCCATTAATAATTACCTCACAATAATTCCTTCTTGGAGAATAATTACCCAACTTTTCATATAATTCATATGATAGATAATCGCGGATTAAAGATGGATCGTAAGCGAGTGCATTTAGTATCCAGTCATTTTCGCTAGGCATATCAAAAATGCTGACATTGTTGTTTGATATGTCATCAGGTTTCAGTGTTGTTAAACCATAAGGCTTTTTGGGGAGTGATTGGGAGGTTGAACCTCTTAGTTCAATTCCGATTCTACCATTATAATTTAAATAATCATCTGTATTTTGATCACTTAAATAATTTCGGCTTCCGTCTGGTCTTGAGATTATTTTCATATTTGCCAATACTTTTGGCTCGTCGGGTATGTCTAATGGTTCTCCGGTTGAAGGATTGTTGTCAGTTGTAATGACGACGATTGGTAAATTGCTACTAAAATTGGCTGGGTCAGTTGCATATACCTCAAATTCGTAAATTGAATATCCGTAGTTTATTGCACGTGTTATACCTTGAAATTTGATATATCTGTAACTTTTATCAGGCACGCTGATTATGTCAGTACGTCCACCAGAAGCCATATTGTTATACGTTGAATCTTCGGAAAATATGACGTTGTCGACAGAAAAGCTAATTGTATAGCTCTTAGCATTAGCATTTTCCCAAAAAATCTTGACGGTATTAATCACCTTTGAAGTTCCCAAATCAACAACAAATGAAGCATCGTCCTTGTTACTGGAGTCCTGCCATCGTGAATTCATGTTGTTATCAAACATCGCCGACGTTGATTTGCCGTCTGAAGCAATGGCTGTTAAACCGCTATACTTCTGAGCAAATAATTGTGTGGAAAATGAGATAAGAGAGAATATTAAAATAAGAAGGCCATTGTTTTTTTTCACGATGTGATTTTGTGATAAATAGTATTATACTATAAGATTATAAATCGAGATCTACAAGATAACTTTTGCAATGCAAATATATAAATGTAACTTCAGTTATAGAAATATTCTACAATAAAACTCATTGATAGATTCTTATTATTCTTACAATAATACAATATTGTAGCTACGAACAATCTGAAGCAATTTCTTAAGATAACTATTTTATAAAAAAACTGATTCTATCGAAACTGTATTTTGTCGACAAACCTTTTCATAATCATACATAATTTATTGAACTTATAGGAGTTCATATTTATTATACACTATCCCATTATAATTTTCATTTTATTTGTTCGTTTTTTCTGAAATCAAAAAATGTTTTACGCATAATATCAGCCTGCATTAACTGATAAGTGATATATGCCCGTAAGTGAGAAGTGTATGCAGTATTTAATCGGTCTCTTTCCAAGGCTAGTGCCTGACTATCAATGTCGCCATCGGCATAACGCTGACGAGTGATTTCAAAGCTTTTTTCGGCTACAGCAACATTCTTTTCTAATAGCTGAAGTCGTTTCAGGCTACTGTTTAAATCGGCCACTAAATTACGAACTTCCCGTTCGATACTTCGCTGGACTTCTTCTTTGCGTAATTCATTTTGCTTTAATCGCGATTGAGCCGATTTTACAAGTGCCTTATTTTCTCCAAAATCCAGAAGCGGTATTGTTACATTGAATCCCAATCCAAAGTTTTGAGGACGGTTCAAGAAGTCATCGTAAGAATTTCTAAAAGCAGAACCTAAATCTGTCGATAAACTTTGATTTTTATAACCAACTTTTTCGTAATAAGCTGTGAGATTTGCTTTTATCATTCCCTGCGATTTCTGTTGTTTGATATTCAGTTTGTTTAATTCAATCTGGATTTCCTGCTCTCTTATTTCCAACCGGTTTTCAATAGCCAGTTGCACTGCTTTTTCAGGGTCAACTACTAACACTTCATACTTGAGTTCGCTGTTCAGACTAACGCTGTCAGTAAAATCAATCCCGATAATTTCTTTAAACTCATTCATTGCGGAGCTTTGGTTGACTAATGCCAAATCGTAATTGTTTTTGGCTTGTGCCAAATCCACTTCCATCTGAAGTGCATCAACTTCTTTTATTAAGCCGGCATCAAACTTGTTTTTAGCAATGGCTTCTGCTTCATTCTGTCGGTCATAATCAAGTTTAGCTATTTCTGCCGATTTTTGAACGGATAGCAGGTTGTAAAATGAGTTGCTAACCTGATAAATAAGATTTAATTCTTCACGTTTCAACTGTTTGCTCGATCGTTCATAAGCCAGTTGAGCTTGCTTCAGGGTCGATTTTATAGAGTTGTACCCATACAACGCGTCCAGGGGTTGAGAAAACCCAATACGGGCATTAATAAATGGTGATCTCAACTGGGTGTAATAATCATCATAATTCGATAAACCTGTTCGGGCATAAATGTAACCATCAGTTGGGAGCGGTTGAGTAATTTCAAGATTGCCCTGATAATTCAATTGTTTCACAGGATAAAATGTAATTCCGGTACTGTCTTCGAACTGGCGAACAGTTTCGGTATATTCCGGCGAAACAAACTTTAAATTGATATGTGTTTTCAGCTTGCTCGTCGCTGATTTCAGATTGTATTCAGCTATCTTAAAATCCTGTACGAGACTTAACATGCTGTAACTTTTTTCTTTTGCAATTTCAATGCTTTTTTCCAAATCGAGAACGTAGGTTTCCGATTTTAGGATAGATGTATGCAAGCTAATAAGGAGAATGAACAGAATTATTTTTTTCATAATTGAGAAAGGTTTTTATTGTCTTGTAACATATATTCTTTCAACTTATTGGGTTTGTCCCAATGAATCATTCCATCTTTTATATGAATGGTTCGGTGCGCATGATCGGCTATTTCCTGCTCGTGAGTGATAAGAATAATCGTATTTCCCTCTTTGTGTAAATCGTAAAATAACTGCATTATTTCTTCACCGGTTTTAGAGTCGAGAGCGCCCGTTGGTTCATCAGCCAGTAATATTCCCGGTTTGGACACTAATGCTCTGGCAATAGCAACGCGTTGTCGCTGTCCACCGCTGAGTTCGCCGGGTTTATGATGCATGCGTTCGGCCAATCCAACTCGTTCTAGTGCTTCAATGGATCTTTCTTTACGTTCTTGTTTTTTTATTCCCGAATAAATAAGAGGCATTTCCACGTTTTGCAAGGCATTAAGTCGTGGGAGTAAATTAAAATTCTGGAAAATAAAGCCGATTTCTCTGTTGCGCATGGCCGATAATTCATCATCGTTTAATTGACTTACATCTGATTTATTAAAGATATATTCCCCTTTAGTTGGAGTATCCAGACAACCTAGGATATTCATTAATGTTGATTTCCCGGAACCAGAAGGACCCATAATGGCCAAATACTCATTTTTTCGTATTTGCAAATTAATATCTTTAAGAGCAGGCACTTCCAGCTCTCCCATTGTATAGTTTTTATATAAATTTTTTATTTCTATCAGCATACTTTGATATTTTTTGTTGTTACTGATTCATTCTTATTCGTACCTCAACGAATCGATAGGTTTAAGATTGGCTGCGTTTTTAGCCGGTAGATAGCCAAAACTTATTCCGACAATCACCGAAAATCCGAAGGCCAATAGCACAGAGTACATTTTAATTGAAATGTCGACATCCGTAAAAATTGAAACAAATAGCGACAGCCCGACTCCCAGAAAAACCCCGATAAGTCCTCCCGTAATACTTATAGCAACCGCTTCACTCACAAACTGGCTCATAATATCGGATTTTCGGGCTCCAATGGATCGGCGGATTCCAATTTCGCGCGTACGTTCCATAACTGTCGCGAGCATGATATTCATAATGCCAATACCGCCTACCAATAGCGAAATGGCTGCGATTGCACCTAAAAGAAAATTGTAAATCTGTCTTTCTTTTTCTTCCTGGCGGAGTAGTTCGTAAGGAATTACGATATTATAATCTGCGTTGTTGAAATGATGGCGTTTTAAAATGCTTTCGATGAGTGTTGAAGTTTCCTGCAACAGATCTGAGTTTTTTACCTGTACGGTAATTTGCTGGATTTCACTTTCTAAAATGTTTTCGTGAGAAAATCTTTTCAGAAAAGTACTCAACGGAACATAAACATCAGTATTTAAATCTCTGGCTGCCAATTCGCCAACGGTTTCGGTAAAGAGTGCTTTCGATTTTAGAATTCCGATTACTTCCAACCATTGATCTTCGATTTTTACCATTTTGCCTATCGGATTTTCGTTTTTGAAAAGTGTGGCGGCCACGCCAGCACCCAAAACGCAAACTTTCAGACTTTTATCGTAATGTTCCTTTTTTATAAATTCTCCTTTCTCAGCTTTGTAGTTAAGCATCTCTACAAATTCCGGTGTAATGCCAATAACGGTCGATTTCGCTGATTTGTCGGCATATTTTAATTCGGTATTTATTTCCGATTGTGATGCTGTTTTTACAACTCCGGGCACAATTTCCTGAATGACCTTGGCATCCTGAAGCGAAAGACCTTCGGAAAATTTGGCTCTTACTTCTTCGAGTTCATCATCCGTAAGTTTCTTTTCGCGGATGATTATGTTGTTTACACCCAAATCCTGATATTTTGCAATGGCCGCTTTTTTTGCTCCTTCGCCAATCGATAGCATGGTAATTACCGAAGCTACTCCGAAAATAATACCAAGCATGGTAAGGAAAGATCTGAACTTGTGGTCGATAAGCCCACGAAGTGCTAAACGAATGTTTTCTTCAAATTGCATAGTTAGTCTTTTATGTATTCACAGCTTACAGTCATCCCGGGTTTCAGTCTTTCGTCCGGTTTCAGCAGTTTCACCTCTACATCAAAAATTTTCTGGTGTGATTTTTCATCTTTCAAATGACAAAGTTTGCCGATATAGTTAATCTTCCCTTCGAATGTCACTTTGGGTAAAGCATCCAGTCTGACAATTACTTTTTGCCCCAATTTTATTTTTAGAAAATCATTCTCACTAATGCAGGTATTCACCTTCATCCATGTTAGATCAGGAACGTTGGCAATCGTATTTCCTCCGTAAAGTTCGTCACCGATTTTTATCATCTCTCCGGTTCTTCTGTTTTTTTCTATCTGAAATATCCCTGAAATTGGAGAGCGAATTGTAAGTGAAGGTAAAATATCATAAGCACTTTTAATTTCATTTTGCAACTGAATCAGTTTTATTTTTTCAATTTTCAGCTCATCAGCAGCAATAGTCTTATTCAGATCTTTTTGTTCTTTTACTTTTTTAAGACTGATCTTTGCTTGCTCAAACTCCAGTTGTTTAATTTTTTTTGTTCGTTCCGATTCAAATCGTGTTGATTCCAATTCCAGCTTCTTTAAATTATAGGAGGCAAGTTCACTATTCAGAGTCAATTCCAGATCGCTTTCCCGGTTACTTTGATTTACCTGAATTTTTTCAAGAACTGCTCGTTGAGTTTCCAGTTGACTTTCCCGGTCGATAATGTACTTCTTTATCTCAGTAGCATCCAATTGAATAATAGAATCACCTTCCTGAACGATAGAACCATGCTTTAGGATTCCGATAATCTTCATCTGATACCAATATCTTCCGTAATGCTGCATGATGATGGAGCGTGTATCAATGGCTGCCAATTCGCCTGTTTCAATTATTTTTGTGCCTTTTCCATCATTTGCTTCTGTGGCTTCGCCGGATTTTTTACCACAACCGACAAGAAGAATCAGAATCCCCAACAAAAGGATATTGGTTTTCTTAAATGTTGTTTTCATATTATTTCTTTTCAGTTGCCGGAGTTACTTTTTTGTCGTCTTTTAGTTCTTTCTCAAATGGATCGGCCAGTGCGACCTTGTCTTTTTCATCAATTCCGGAAGTGATAATTATAAAGTCTGAGTTGCTTGCGCCCGTTTCAACATAAGCCTTTTCAAATCCTCCGGCTGTTTTTTTAAAAACATAATACTTTTCTCCTTCGGCATGCACAGCATCGAGTGCAACAAAAACAGCATTTTCGATTTTTCCTAATATAATTCTGCAACTCACATTAAGCCCGGGAAGTAGTTTTTCGTTTGTTTCGTTTATTTTTATTTCAACGGGGAAAACTTTGATTTTTGATTTAGAGTCTTTGTTGACGGCCAGATTTGCAACCGACACAACTTCTCCCGAAAAAACGCTGTCTGAAAAGGCATCCGGTTTTATCTCAACCTTTAATCCTTTCGTAATTTTAGAAATATCGACTTCATTTATTTTTACATTAGCTCTTAGTGTCGATAAATCGGGTAATTGGATCAGAGGAAAGCCCGGCCAGCACTGATCGCCAATCTGAAACTTATTACCGCTGCTCCAGCTTTTGCTGATAATTGCGATCCCCGGAGATGGAGATGTAAGAAACAGTTTATTTATGGTTTCCTTTGCTTCCTCCAAACGTGCAATGTCCTGATCAATCGAAAGTTTTTTCTGTTTTATTTCCTCTTTTTGAATCTTTATTTTATTGTCTATTTGTTCTTTGGCACGAATAAGGGCGATATTGGCTTTTTCCAGATTCAATCTGATTTCCTTTTTTTTAATCTCAGCTTCGTAGTTTGCTGATTCAAATCGTATCTTCGATATTTCCTGAGCAATTTTTGTGCTTTCGTAGTCTGCATTTAATCCTTCCAAATCGGATTTTTGTTGTGCCACCAGTTTGTCCAACTCAGCGTAGCTCATTTGTAAACGGGATTCAGCCTCTACAACTCCTTTTTTCACTTCCGATGGGTCGAATACAATTAGTGTATCGCCGGTTTTTACCTCTTTACCATCTTTTACGATTTGAGTTATTTTAAGATTTCCGTAGCGCCACGAAATGGATGGAGCTGAGATATTGGTGGAGTTTATCGCTTCAATTTCACCTTCTTCGTACAAATCGAGATAAAAAGTTCCTTTTTGAACACTGCTGACCGGAACTTCCTTCGCTTTTTCTTTCTGGCAGGATACAAGCATTCCTAAAAAAATGATTGGCAGTATTATATATGAAAATAATTTTGTCATTATATTGGATTTTTTTTTGAGTTGTTTATAGTATAAGATAACTGGTTACAATTGAGTTGAATATTTACTTTTTAATGAATCGGGAAGAAAGGTTTTCTTTTTTATCAATTTTGATCCCGGCTCAATTAACGATATAATTTCTTTGGGTTTTAAGCCAGCTACTATAACCGAATTTCGGGGCGAGGATATACCTGAAATGATCTGCCGCATTTCGTACCCGTTATTTGATTTTACATACACAACCTTCATCGAATCTTTTTCGTAAATGGCTATTTGAGGTATTACAATTGTATCTCTTACTTTGTTGAGGATGATATTGCAATTGGCAGTGAAACCGGGATCGGGCAACACCAACGAACTGTCAATGGATGCCTCTATTTCAAAAAGTTTGACTTTTGATTTTTGAGTTATTGGTTGCCCTACAGGCGATTTCATTGTTATTCTCCCTATTGCGGTATTTTGGGGCATGGCGTCGAAAGTATAGCTAACGGTATCGTCGATATTTATGCGTTTGTAATTAGTTTCTGTAGCATAAATTTTAACTTTCATGTTTTTTGATTCGGGAATTGAAATTACCGGCATATTATCCCAGATAGGGTCGCCTACTGTTATTTTCCTTCGTGTAATCATATGTGTAGCCAAAATAACAACACCACTTTTGGGAGCAGTTAGTGTAAGCGCGTCGATACGCCTTTTCGAAGATTCCAGTTGGTTTTGGATTTGTTGAATGGTTAGTTCCAGCTTCCTTATTTCCGATCTGTTAATCTCGCCTAAAGCAATGAGCTTCATTTGTAGCTTTTTTTTCTCAATCAATAGTGTGTTATATTTATAGTTAAATTATTGAAAATCAATTAATTATCTTGTTTTAAAATTTGGTTAACTCCATGAAAATCAGTATCTTTATAGATTATACCACTAATTTATAAAGTATGATTTTCACAGAAGTTAACA
>QKGU01000239.1 GCA_003250325.1 Paludibacter sp. | reverse complement strand
CAACTTAACATTTGCCCGAATCCAGTAGGAAATTTATTGATACTAAAAGGTAATAGTATTAATGGAAAACTCCCTGTTAATATCATTAATGCGAATGGAATTTCCGTAATGAATGCTATAATAGATAATCAAACAACCATGGATGTAAGTAGTCTTAAACCTGGAATGTACTTTATGCAGATGATAATTAATAACAAAGTTCAAACAATAAAATTTATTAAAGAGTAGAAATCTGATATCTTGCTAGATGAAAGTGGGTCTCAACCACAGAGTAATTTTAATGTTTTACATACCCATTTCTTTATTATGAAATTAAAGTCATTTTATTTATTTATTCTTCTTGCTTTATTGGTTTTTCCGATTTCGTCTCAGACAGTCAAAATTAGTGGAAGACAGATCTTGTTAAATGGACAGCGCTACCGTATTAATGGAATATGTTATAGTCGTGGTGGCAGTGGAAATTATACTCAGGATATAGCCTTGATGAAAGAAGCTAATATTAATACAATTCGGACTTATAATCCTATTAGTGATAAAGCAGAACTTGATGCTTTCGCAAGTGCAGGAATAAAAATCATTATGCATTTAAATGAAAATGACTTTGAAAACTATGTAAACACTTATAAAACTCACCAAGCAATTCTTATGTGGGAATTTGGAAATGAGTTTAACTATCACCCCGATTCGTTTGGTGGCAACATTAATACGTGGTATGCAAAACTTCAGAACTGTGCTACACGTGTTCATGAGCTAGACACTAATCATCCCGTTTCAACTGCCCACGGTGAAGTTCCTGATGCAAATGCATTAAATTCATGCCCTGATGTTGATGTTTGGGGAATGAATTTATACCGTTGGGACAATGATGTTCCTGCAATTACACTATTAGCTTCACGTTCTTCAAAAGCTATTTATGTATCGGAATGTGGGGGTGATTCTTATAATAAAGCTGAAAATCAGGTTCGTGAAGATCAACAAGCACAAGCTGTCAGAAATATTATCAATGGGATTATCGGTCAGTACGATCTTTGTCTTGGTGCTACTGTTTTTGAATTTTGTGATGAATGGTGGAAGGCCGGTTCTGATGGAGTTCAAAATGTAGGAGGCTCAGCTCCCAACAGTTCTTTTGTCCCTTACGATGGAAGTGCTGATGAAGAATACTGGGGAATTGTACGTAGGGATAGGAGTAAAAAAGGAGCTTTTGATCAACTAAAAGCTATTTATGCAAGCGTATCTCAAACGATTACCGGAGTAAGTGGGCTAAATGGAACTTATTTCCTTCAAAATAGGAATAGTGGTATGAATATGGATGTTGTTAATGGAAATGAGGCTGATGGAACAAATATTCAGCAATGGACTCCAACTGGAGATGCAAAACAACAATTTACTTTAACCGATTTAGGAGATGGTATCTATAAAATTATATGTGTAAAAACAGGGAAATCACTTGATGTAACTGATGTTAGCACTGAAAACTTTGCAAATGTTCAACAATGGTCATATACTGGTGCAAACAATCAACAATTTATAATTAAATCAACTGATAATGGGTTCTATAAATTTATAATAAAGCATAGTGGAAAGATAATTGAAGTTCGCGAATCTGGTAAAAATGCAGGCGATAATGTTAATCAATACGATGACAATGGGCAAATTAATGGACAATGGAAACTGGTTCCTGTAACTGAAGTTTCCGTAAACAATAGAATTGAAGCTGAATCTTTTAATAATGCTTCAGAAGTACAAGTTGAATCATGCTCAGAAGGAGGATCAAATGTAGGGTACATTGATACTGGTAACTGGATGTCTTATAATTCTATTAACTTCCCGACTACTGGAAAATATTGTTTTGAATTTCGTATTGCAAGTATTAGTGGTGGACAACTTTCAGTCGATCTAAATTCAGGCTCTGTAGTACTTGGCTCTGTGCAAATCCCTGCTACAGGCGATTGGCAAAACTGGGAAACAGTCAAGTTTTATGCAAATGTAAATGCAGGCACTTACAACTTAGGGCTGTATGCCAAAACCGGAGGTTGGAATATTAACTGGATTCAGATTCAGTCAGTAACATCCACTTTAGATAAAACATTGATTTCGCAGATTACTGTTTATCCAAACCCAGCAAAGGACCAACTCTTTATTCAAACCGAGGAAGATGTGACTATATCCATTTATGATATGTTAGGAAAAATAAAATGTAGAAAAGTTTTTGAGAGAGGCATAAATAAGATTGATGTAAGTGATTATAAAATTGCAATGTACATTGTAAAGGTTTACACAAATAAATCGTCCGAATCATTTATTTTTAGAAAAGATTAGGGTCCAGTTTACGATAAATTTATATTAGCACTATTTTTACAATCTGGCTTTATTATTTGAAGTTCTGCTTGAACCAGCAGTCTAAATTTCGGAAATACTCTTAATATATTATATACGGTAGTAATTGATAGTATTTTAATAAATAAAGTAACTGAAGATAAAATAAAACCTGAATTTGCGGTTTAAAAATTATACTGATCATTTTTTATACATAGTCGAGCCTTAAAAAGCCCATTTTCGTATTATATTATTGTTGATTTGGTAAAACATAGCTTTTATCAAGTCAACAATTTGTATTTTAAATTCGAGCCAAAAAGATGATTTCCATTTATTCATCATCCTTTTGAAGTT
>QKGU01000097.1 GCA_003250325.1 Paludibacter sp. | reverse complement strand
AGTATATTCATATTCTATTGATTTTGACTATAAATATAATGAATATCAATCAATTAAACTAATTGTTTTTAAACTGTTTTCAATAAAAATCAACCGTAAATTATCTTGTCTTTCGATTAGGATGCTTTGCGGATAATCATAATTAAAAAAATCATAAAACCAATTACGAAAAATAATTTCGAACAAATTTTAGAGTTATACTTACTCAAAAAGTTCTATCTACTAATTTTTTTCTTAAACGAATTCATGATTTTAAAAAAGATTTATTTTCTGCTGTTTGCATTGTTGCTATTCAGCGCCTGTCAAAACGAAGAAGATCTACCATTCGATTTCAGCTTAAGTTCGCTGCAGGATAATGGTTTTTCATTCGAAAAAATGAACGTACAAAGCGATGCTGCAAATCAGAATATTGATGCCGATTTTGTTGTAATGCCTCAACTTGACGATAGTGGAAAACTACTGGCTCCATTTTTGGTACAACCTCAACTAAAAAGTTCTTACTATCTTTTGAAACAATTTGATAATCTGGCATCTGCAGAACAGTTTTACGACAGTTATACTTCATTTACAGAAGAAAGTTCTACTTTTGATTACAATGCATTATCCATCAAACCATTTCAAATCTGGATTGTACGGACGAATTCTGTTCAATACGGGAAAGTCCTGATCACGGGCACGGCAACATCCGAAACGAACAACTCTTTAAATGCCGTGGTCAATTTTAAAGCGGAACTATTGAAATAAAATATTGTTCTACTAAAAACTAATCATTTTTAGCACTATAAGATTTTAAGCATGAAGTTTCTGAAAAAAACATCTTCCAAAAAATCACTGAAATACTTATTTATTGTAGCAGTTTTAGTACTGCTTTCGTGTGTAATATTCTTTTTTGCAATATATTCGCGAGTTTTCGGTCCACTCCCCAATAAAGCAGATCTTACTGAAATAAAAAACGAAGAAGCATCGCTCGTAATTTCATCCGACGATCAGATAATCGGGAAATTTTTTGCAGAAAACAGAACCAATATTTCTTTTGATGAAATACCTGTACATCTCAAAAATGCATTGATTGCAACTGAGGATAAACGTTTTTTCGACCATAGCGGCTACGATCTTCAAAGTTATTTTCGTGTTTTTTTCAAAAGCATACTGTGGGGCGACAGCAAAGGTAGAGGTGGCAGTACGCTCACTCAACAACTTATCAAAAACCTGTACGGACGACAGAATTACGGTTTTTTAAGCATGCCCGTAAACAAGATAAAAGAGATTATTATTGCCGCACGAATAGAAGAACTTTACAGCAAAGATGAATTGCTGTTGCTTTACCTGAATTCAGTTCCTTTTGGCGAAGATGTTTATGGCGTTGAAACGGCTTCCCGCCGATATTTTAATAAACCAGCCCGCAAACTAAAAACGGAAGAATCGGCAGTTTTGGTGGGACTTCTGAAAGCAAACACTTATTTCAATCCACGTCTTTATCCTCAACATTCGCTGGAGCGCAGAAACATGGTTCTTCTTTTGATGGAAAAAGAAAAATATCTGACAAAAACTGAAGCCGACAGTTTACGAAAATTACCCCTGCATCTGAATTACGAAAACATAAATTCAGAGGCTCCAGCGGGCTATTTTGTATATCAGGTAAGAAAAAAAACATTAGACATACTGGAAGATATTAAACGAAAGGACGGCAAAGAATATGACCTGAAAAAAGATGGACTCAAAATATACACCACGCTGAACATGGAGGTTCAGCAAACAACCATCGAAGGCATACGTAAACATTTGTCCAATATGCAGAAAGTGTTAGACAAAGAGCTTGAATATCATAATTTTAAAAAACAATGGTACAGTAAACAAGCGAAAAAAAACGAAAATGTAAAACAGGAGAAAAAAAATATTGAAGTATTCGATTGGTCGGGTATTAAAACAAAAAAGATGACCAAGACTGACAGTTTGTGGCATTATTTCAAAATGCTGAATGCATCGGTACTCATTACCAATCCAAAAGATGGTTCGGTAATCACCTGGGTTGGAGGCAACGACTTCAGAAAACTTCCATTCGACATGATATTGTCGCACCGGCAAATAGCTTCGGCCTTTAAGCCTTTTTTGTATGCTACAGCCCTCGAAAACAATTTCAGCCCGTGTACTTATCTTGAAAATACTCAAAAAGTTTATCCGGAATACGATAACTGGGAACCGCAAAACTTCGATTATTCCTCTACGAAAGACAGCACTGTCGCTTTTTGGTATGCTTTGGCCAACTCCATGAACCTCCCGACAGTGGATCTGTTTTTCAAAACCGGACAAGAAAACCTGCTCAACACTTGCAACAAGCTTCATTTTCCTCATACCAACGACAATTCTCCATCCATCGCTCTGGGAACACTCGATTTATCACTTTACGAAGTTGTACGGGCGTATGGCTCTTTTGCAAATAAGGGTGAGATGAATGAACCGGTTATGATTAATAAAATTACCGATGCGAAAGGCAATATTTTGTATCAACGAAAAATAAAGCCAACTGAAAAAGTTTTCAGTGAAGAAACCTGCGATAGAATTACAGCCATACTGGAAAAAGCAATTAATCAGGGAACCGGTACGCGAATAAGATATCAATATGCATTTCGTTCCGACCTGGCCGGGAAAACAGGCACTGCACAAAACTATTCGAACGCATGGTTTTTCGCTTATACACCCGATTTGGTGATAGGCACCTGGGTCGGAGCAAGCTCACCGGAAGTTCATTTTTACAGTGGAAACGGTTCTGGATCGACTTTGGCTTTGCCTATAGCAGCCAATGTATTGCAGAAAATTGAAAATAATACTCGTTTGAACAGAAAATACCTTACCTCTTTCTCAATCCCGGATTCAGTTTACGAAGAACTGGACTGCGACCCTTACCACGAAACAGGATTGAAAGGATTTTTTAACCGCTTATTTCATCGTAATAAAAGTAACAATAACAATCGATAGAATTTCCTGAAACTTATCGAAAGGAGCATATTTGGCCTTTATTACTTTATAATTTTCAGACTTTACAAACTCATAGAACTTTTTAGTATATTTGCACTTCATACTAATTTTGGGTGAAAACCGAATATTGCATAAATGTTATTTTCCGATATTATAGGGCAGCTGGATATTAAAAAGAGGTTGATACGTACCGTAACCGAACAACGGATACCGCACGCACAACTTTTTCGTGGAACTGAAGGTGTTGGAAAATTAGGTTTGGCAATTGCTTACGCCCAATATATTTGTTGCGAAAACAGAGGAGAACATGATTCGTGCGGAACATGCCCTTCGTGTGTAAAATACCGAAAACTGGCGCATCCCGATCTGCATTTTGTTTTTCCGGTAATAAAACCGGCAAACAGAAGTTCGGTGGTTTGCGACGATTTTATCGCTGAGTTCAGGACGCAGGTGCTGAAAAGTCCGTATTTCAGCGTAAGCGAATGGTATGCCGAGATATCGGGAGATGCAAAACAGGGATTGATTTATGCCAACGAGAGTGAGGAAATACTTCGTAAGTTGAGCTTGAAAACCTATGAGTCGGAATACAAAGTAATGATTATTTGGCTGCCGGAGAAAATGAATATTACCTGCGCCAATAAATTACTGAAGATATTGGAAGAACCGCCAGAAAAAACGGTTTTCCTCATGGTTTCAAACGAACCCGATCAAATTATATCGACAATTCTTTCGCGCACGCAGCACTTAAACGTTCCCAAACTGGCAGAGGCTGAGATTGTGGAAAAGTTAATGGCCGACAAGCCCGGACTTGGGCAAGTTGATGCGACCAACACAGCCCGAATTGCCAACGGAAGCTATCTGGCGGCTACGGCAATATTGAACGACGATGATGAAAACAAAGTAAATTTCGAACGATTTGTGATGATCATGCGACTGGCATGGCAAGTGGGAAATAAAAAAGACCATGCTTCACTCAAAACGTTGCGAAAATGGTCGGACGAAATGGCGGCAAGCTCGTTGGGCAGAGAGAAACAGAAAGGTTTTCTGAATTATGCCCAACACATGACACGCGAAAACTTTATCCGCAATATGCAGGAAAACGGCCTTAACTACATGACCAGTTACGAAGCCGATTTCTCGCAACGATTTTCGCCTTTTATCAACGAGCGAAATGTGGAAGATATAATGAACGAATTTGCTTTGGCAGAAAAACATATTGAACAAAACGTAAACGCAAAAATGGTTTTCTTTGATTTGACATTGAAAATTATTATGCTGCTTAAGAAATAGTATAAAAGTTTTTAAGGTTCATAAAGTTTATAAAGTCAATTCTACTTTACAAACCTCGAACTTTACAAACTTTACACTTCAAAAACTTTATAAACTAAAAGAATGGATTATACCCTCAATAATGGCGGTTGCCGCATGAATAAAAAAGGCTGCAACCGAAATACAAATCAGAAACTCGCTACATTCGACTGGATGTGCGATTTACCTGAAACCCAAAAAGAAACTGACTTTGTAGAAGTTCAATTCAAAAATACACGAAAAGGATATTTCCTGAACAGCACAAAAATTCCACTCGAAAAAGGCGATATGGTGGCTGTGGAATCGTCACCGGGACACGACATTGGAGAAGTTTCGTTGGTAGGAAGGCTTGTTTTACTTCAAATGAAAAAAAACAACGTCAACCTTGAAAAGATGGAAGTAAAACGGGTTTACCGCAAAGCGAAAGAAAATGACCTCGAAAAATATCAGGAAGCCAAAGCCAGAGAGCAGGAAACCATGATAAAATCTCGCCAGATTGCTGAAAGCCTGAAGCTGAATATGAAAATTGGCGATGTGGAATTTCAGGGCGATGGCAATAAAGCGATATTTTACTACATTGCCGACGAGCGCGTCGATTTCCGTCAACTTATCAAAGTGTTTGCCGAGACTTTCCGTATTCGTATCGAAATGAAACAAATCGGAGCGCGTCAGGAAGCAGGTCGAATTGGCGGAATCGGCCCATGTGGAAGAGAATTATGTTGCTCGGGTTGGATGTCGAATTTCAATTCGGTTTCTACCAGTGCTGCACGCTATCAGGATATTTCGCTGAATCCACAAAAACTGGCCGGACAATGCGCAAAGCTGAAATGCTGTATGAACTACGAATTGGATTCGTATATGGATGCCATTAAAGATTTTCCATCAAAAGAAATTCAGTTGGAAACTCTTGACAATACTTACTATCATTTCAAAACGGATGTTTTCAAAGGGTTGATTTCTTACTCAACATCTCCAAATTTCGGGGCAAATGTTGTGACAATCTCTGCAAAAAGGGCAAAAGAAGTAATTGCTTTGAATCGTAGAGGACAAAAACCGAACACTTTGGAAGATAGCGCAGAAAGTGCATCGAAACCAGTAGTTGTCGATTACGAAAATGGAGTTGGACAAGACAGTCTGACCCGATTCGATTCGAATAAAAAACGTCCGAACAAAAAACGTCCGAATAATCGTCCTCAGGGACAAAAGCCTAATCAGGTTGAAAATAAAGGAAATAATCCCCGCATTCAGAAACCGATCAAGAAGAAAAATACAGGTGAAAACAATAAAGAATAAAATCAAATATTGGTCGCTTGTCGCGCTGGCAGCTTTAATAGCAGCTTGTACCAACAACGATGTTTATTTTCAGTACAAAGCCATTCCACCATCGGGTTGGGACAAAGACAGCGTTTGTACTTTTGATATTCCCGTGGACGATACGACAACTGTTTTTAATTTGTATGTAAATATAAGAAACAGAGGTGAGTATCCTTATCAAAACTTATGGCTCTTTCTGCAGAAAACGTCTCCTGACAGTGTAATTGCGAAAGATTCTATCGAGCTTTATTTGGCCGATCAGCGTGGAAAATGGCTTGGTTCAGGACTTGGTTCGGTACTCGAAATGCCTGTTCTATACAAGCAAAACATGCAGTTTAGTCAAAAAGGAACTTATCGTTTTAGTATAGGACAAGGAATGAGAGATTCGATTTTAATCGGAATTAATGATATAGGGATGAGACTGGAAAAAGTCAACTAATTTTCTCGTCCTAAATTCAGTTTACTTTTTAGATTTTAAATTAAAGTGGGAAAAAACAAATTATCGAAATTTGCCGACATGGAGAGTTATCCTCATGTTTTTCAGGTTTCGTCGCATTATATCAGAGAAGGAAATTCTTTCGAGTTGAAAGGAAAATGGAACGAAAAGTTCTTTAAAAACGATCGTCCGATTGTGTTGGAATTGGGTTGCGGCAAAGGCGAATACACCGTTGGATTAGCTCAGCTTTATCCTGACAAAAACTTTATCGGAGTTGACATTAAAGGCGCGAGAATGTGGACTGGTGCAAAAGATTCTTTCCAAAAAGGAATGAAAAATGTGGCATTTTTACGCACTAACATTGAAATGATCCAACACTTTTTTGCAAAAGAAGAAGTAAGTGAAATCTGGCTTACGTTCCCCGATCCGCAAATGAAAAAGACCACAAAGCGGTTGACGGCAACCAACTTTATGAAAAATTACCAGCAGTTTTTAAAAAAGGATGGAAAAATCCATTTGAAAACCGACAGTAATTTTATGTTTACATACACCTGCGAAATGGTGAACATAAACAAGCTCCCTGTTGTTGTTTCAACCGACAATCTTTACGAATCGGGCATAGACGACACTATTTTATCTATCAAAACATATTACGAACAACAATGGCTCAGCAGAGGTCTGACTATAAAATACATTCAGTTTTTACTGACTGATCAGGATAAATTTATCGAACCGGAGGTTGAAATTGAACACGACAGCTACAGAAGTTTTGGACGAAACGCAGTAAATGTTTCTCCACAAAACGCTTAACTGAGTTTGATCTAAAAGCTCCAAAAATTTTATCATAATGAATATTACTCCTCAAAAAATAATTGATGCATTGGTGCATGTACGTTATCCAGGAACAGGAAAAGACATTGTATCAACTGGCATGGTGCAAAACGATATCAAGATTGAAGGGAACAAAGTCTCGTTCTCCATCTTATTCGAGAAACAGAACGATCCGTTTTCGAAATCGGTAATAAAAGCTGCCGAACAAGCTATTCTTACTTATATTGGCGAACAGGTGGACATCAAAGGAAATATTGAAGCGATTGTTCATGAAGCTCCGAAACCCAAAGCCACACCGGTTCTTGAAAAGGTAAAAAACATCATCGCCGTTTCGTCCGGAAAAGGAGGTGTGGGTAAATCTACTATTTCATCGAATCTAGCTATTGCATTAGCCTCATTGGGTTATAAAGTCGGTTTGTTGGATGCTGATATTCACGGGCCTTCGGTACCAAAAATGTTCGGTGTAGAAGATGCACGCCCGGAAGTAGTCGAAAATGAAGGGAAACACACGATCATTCCGATTGAGAAGTACGGAATAAAACTCATTTCCATAGGATTCTTTGTCGACCCTGAGCAGGCGTTGGTGTGGCGTGGTTCCATGTCGAGCAACGCGTTGAAACAATTGATTACCGATACCGATTGGGGCGAATTGGATTATTTTGTAATGGATTTACCCCCCGGAACCGGAGATATTCATCTCACTTTGGTACAAACACTTGGAATTACCGGAGTTGTAGTAGTAACTACTCCTCAGGATGTTGCGTTGGCTGACGCCCGAAAAGGAGTTCATATGTTTACCGGTGACAAAGTGAATGTGCCTGTTTTAGGTTTGGTGGAAAACATGTCATGGTTCACTCCGGCGGAACTTCCTGAAAACAAATACTACATTTTTGGCAAAGATGGTGGAAAACGTTTGGCCGAAGAACTAAATATAAAACTATTAGGACAAATCCCATTAGTTCAAAGCATTCGTGAAGGTGGAGATGCCGGTCGTCCTATCTCTGTAAATGAAGACAGCATAATGACTCTTGCATTTCATGAACTTGCTCAAAACGTAGTAGAACAGGTTGAAATTCGGAATAAAACAATGGATCCAACACAAAAGGTACAGATCACAAGATAATTGTTAGGGAATAAAAACTTATTTTTATCAAATCTTGTTAAAAACGATGTTTTTTTGATATTTTTTGCTTTATTTTGCATAAGTCTTTAATTTTTCAATGAATTAAAATTAAATTGGATTATTGAGTTAAAAACAGAAGTTTATCAAAAACACAATTACATATAAATCAACAATATAAATTCTTAAATTAAAATAATATATTGCCTTTGATAATATTTATTCAATTTAATCACTCGTATTAAAATACACATTCTTCTTACCTAGAACTATTTTGAAATATTCAGGGGATGTTAATGGATCAATATTAACCGGGTTTTAATCTTTCCTGCCAGATGAAAAGATTTTTACTGCTTTTTATACTTACATCTTTAACGTTTACTGTTTTTTCGGGGAACAACAATTTCTCGAGATGGTCGATCACCGCTGAATATGGTTATAATTATTTCATTGGAGACATTAATCAAGATCTTTTAGATATTTTCCCAACTTCTATCCGGGATATAACTTATGGTGGAACAATTGAATGTGCTTTAACTCCTGTATGGGGGCTTGCTCTCGACGGGTATTATTTTCCTCTTCGGGCAATAAACAACAGTCCATGCCCTATTAGAATTAACACAGATTTAGTAACGTCAGATTTTAATACTACTATCAATTTCACTAGATGGATATTTCCTCAAACGAAGTCTAAATTCTACGTTAATGGCTCTATCGGAATTGGATTTTCGAGATATATTTTCGATCTGAGATATATTGACAATACAGTTGTTCCTGCAAATGCCACCTATGTCGATTATAAATACGATGGTCAAACCCGTTTTATTCATCGGTATGAAAATGGTACTCCAATGACATATGGCATTGCAGCATCTATTCCTGTTACTCTTTCATTAGAATATAATTTCTCTAAACCTTTTGCATTAGGTCTTAAGGCTCATTACAGAGCTTATATAAATGATGATCTTGAAGGAGCTACTTGCTTAAGCAATGATGGTGTAACGAATGATTATATTGGTGCCGGAACTTTATTTTTACGTTATAAATTCAACTCTATCAAGAAACACCACTTAAGAGATATTATCTGGGACGAATACGAACCCGATAAAGCTTTGGAGCTGGCCCAAAAACTGGAAAAGAAATATGATGATCTTGCAAATCGTGTTGACACTTTAGAAAAGAAAGTTGACAATATTATGCCTCGTCTTGAAAACCTTGAGAAAATATTATCAAACGATGGACCAGATTCCGATGGAGACGGAGTTCCCGATGTAAGAGATATGTCACCGGAAACACCAGTTAATACTCCGGTCGATTTTTGGGGTAAACCGATTGTAATTCCTCAACCTAAAGGAAGAGCTTTAGGCTTAAATGAACTCCCCGATGAAACACCAGCAGTTTATTTTGGTTTTGACCAGATCGATCTGGATAATGATGCTTTGGTGACTATCAGAAAAATTGCAATGAAGATGCAGACAGACCCTACCCTTTATGTAGAGGTGAGGGGCTATTGTGATTATATGGGAAACAATCCATATAACAATCTGCTAAGTCAAAGACGCTCTGATCGGGTGAAAGCCGAACTGGTAAATGTTTGGGGAATTCCTTTCGATCATATTATCTCGAATGGAAAAGGGAAAATTATTGAGCCACGCACAAAATACCGTCCAAACAGACGATGTGATTTCTTTTTTGGAAGATTATAAAAGCATACACAATATTGAATGAGCCGGAACAAAATTCCGGCTCATTTTTTAGGTTGATTCAATTTATCAAACTCATTCTAAACAAAAATCTTTATCTTTACAGCCATTTTTTATAAAATCATTTTACAATCTGATATATGAAGCCAACTATCATTGATTTACTGAATGATAGCGTAGTAAAATTTTCTGATAACCCTTTCTTATGGGAAAAAACAACAGATAAATTCGTTCCTACCACTTATTCTGAAACAAAAAAACAAACTCACATATTAGCTGCCGGATTAATTGGGCTTGGACTACAAAAAGGCGATAAAGCCGCTTTGCTATCCGAAGGTCGAAATGCATGGATTATTGGAGAGCTGGCTATTTTGCACACGGGAGCTATCAACGTTCCATTATCCATCAAACTTGAGGAGAGCAACGATCTTATTTTTAGGCTGAAACATTCCGAAGCAAG
>QKGU01000279.1 GCA_003250325.1 Paludibacter sp. | reverse complement strand
AATTACGAACAAATTATTTTGTTGGAAGAAGGGGAAATTCTTGGTTCCGGAACGCATGAATATCTGATGGAAACAAGTCCGGAATATGTTCAGATTTTTAATTCTCAACGCAGCACGAATCATTATGAGCTATAATCTCAACATAAAAAAAGGTCCGGCTAAAAACGAAAAAATCAGCACGGGAAAGACGTTAAAGCGATTGATGAACTTGATGGGCAACGAACGGAAAAATCTGTACATTGCCATGATTTTCATTTTCATAAATGCCGGACTGAACCTTATCGGACCGTACATTATGGGATACACGGTCGATCATTATGTGGTAACAAAACAATTCGACGGAGTTGTGAAATTCTCACTTATCCTGCTCGGGATTTATTGCGTTGCACTGATTAGCGGTTACACACAAACTCAACTTATGGGGCGCGTGGGACAGCGAATGTTGTTCAACCTGAGAAATACCGTTTTTACCAAGTTGCAGGAACTTCCGATTGATTTTTTCAACCAAAACAAAGCCGGTGACCTGATTTCGCGCGTAAACAACGATACCGATAAAATCAACCAGTTTTTTTCGCAATCGCTGGTGCAGTTTATGAGCAGTATTTTCGGAATGATAGGAGCGGGAATTTTCCTGCTTTCCATAAATTTTAAACTGGCGTTGGCAGCACTTGCTCCTGCCCTTTTATTGTTGATTTTTACCCGAAGCACTTCGCCGTGGGTAAAAAAACGCAATGCAACGAATATGAAAAGTACGGGAAGTTTAAGCTCGGAAATTCAGGAAAGTTTGAACAATTTCAAAGTGATTGTCGCTTTCAACCGCCGCGATTATTTCCGCAAACGTTTTGATGAAGTAAACAACGAAAATTACGGAACGGCAGTGAAAGCCGGTATTGCCAATAATATTTTCACTCCCGTTTTCAGCTTTCTTTCGGCTATCGGACAACTGATTGTGCTGGCTTTTGGTATTTATCTTATTTCCGTTGGCGAATTTACGGTCGGTCTATTAATCAGCTTTTTGGCTTATATCTCGCAATTCTACAATCCGTTACGGCAAATAGCTGCTCTTTGGGCCAATTTTCAGGTGGCATTGGCAGGCTGGGATCGCATTTCGCAAATTCTGGTAATGGAAAACAACCTGAAAACAATCGAAAAAACACAAAAGGAAGAAAATGCCGGATTGCTTTCGTTCCGGGATGTTTCGTTCGAATATGTTCCCGGAAAACGGATTTTGCAAAATGTGAGTTTTGATCTGGTTCGCGGAAAAACGTATGCTTTTGTTGGTCCTACCGGTGGTGGAAAAACGACCACTGCGTCACTTATTGCCCGCTTGTACGACCCAACAGAAGGCTCAATTTTACTCGATGGACAGGACATTCGTTCGTACAGTGTTGATGATCGCACTGCAAAAATCGGATTTATTCTTCAGGAACCGTTTTTATTTACAGGAACTGTTCGCGATAATATTCTTTACGGAAATGCCTGCTTTGCCGAACTGACCAATGAAGAACTCATTGCTGAAATGAAAGAAGTCGGTTTGGATGGTTTGCTTGCCCGCTTCGATGGTGGATTGGATGCCAAACTAAAAACCGAAGGTGACAGCATCAGTCTGGGACAAAAACAAATTATCGCGTTTATTCGCGCTATTCTTCGTCGTCCCGATTTATTGATTCTTGACGAAGCCACGGCCAATATTGATACAGTTACTGAACAACAACTCGAAGAAATTCTGAGAAAGTTGCCTAAAAAAAGCACCCGAATCGTCATCGCTCATCGGTTGAATACGATCGAAAATGCCGATGAAATTTACTTTATCAATTCGGGAGCAGTGACCAAAGCCGGATCGTTGAGCGACGCTGTGGAGCTGCTTATGAGTGGGAAAAGAGAAAGTTAGAATTTGAAAAGAACTCTTATGTGGAAAAAGTATCTGAAGTGGTTTAGTTTTGCTTCACTGATTTTGATTATCCTGTCGGTTGTTTTTGCAAATTACAGCATTGACAAATCGACGGATCATCTAATTTACAGCGATGTAAATCTGATTCCGGCCAAAAGAGTCGGAATATTGCTTGGCACGTCGAAAAGATTAAAGTCAGGAAAACCAAATCAGTATTTTTCGAACCGGATTGATGCCACAATCGATCTTTACAAAGCTGGAAAAATAGAATTTCTGGTAATAAGTGGCGACAATTGCAAAAGGGGCTACAGTGAACCGGAAGATATGAAAAACGAATTATTGAAAAAGGGTTTTCCTGCAGATAAAATATTTTTGGACTATGCCGGATTCAGGACTTTCGATTCTGTTTTCAGAATGAAAGCAATTTTTGGACAAACCGATTTTACCATTATATCTCAGGAATTTCATAACCGACGGGCAATTTACATCGCCAGACATTTAGGCCTGAATGCCATTGGGTTCAATGCCAAAGATGTAACTGCCTATATGGGATTCAAAACAAAAGTTCGTGAACTGTTCTCAAGAGTTAAAATGTTTATCGATTTGCACACAGGAAAACAACCTAAATTCTTAGGAGAAAAAATTGAAATAAAATAAAAAATGCCTACCAATATTGCTATTTACCTTTCCAATTCTTCCAACAAAAACGAAGTGATTCGATTGATTTTGGAAAATAAATTTCTTCAAAATCATGTCGATTTAAGTTTGATGAAAGGTGCACTTCATTCCGCTATCACCATCGATCAATTTATAGAAGAAGAACTTCGGCACGATCGCTTTTTGATTCAGACTGCTGAAAATGCGAGTTTGCAATCCATGTCCAGCGGACAGCAGAAAAAAGCGCTCCTCTCCTACCTCATTTCGCAAAAACCGCAATTTTTGGTACTGGACGACGTTTACAGCAATATCGACAAGGCAACGCAACTTTCCATCACCGAGACACTCAACGATCTGTCTGAATCAACATTGCTGATTCAGCTCATTTTCAGAAAACGGGATATTTTGCCATACATGAACGTTGTTTTATCAGTGAATGAAGCGAATAAAATTGTGATGGAGCAGAATATAAATGAGTTCCTTGCTTTGGAAACAGAACAAAAAACGATTGCTCATCATTTTCAGCTTCCTGAACTTTTCAACGAACATCACTCCGATATCGATCCATTGGTTCAGTTGAACTCCGTTTCGCTTCATTATCTCGAAAAAAATGTACTGGATAACGTAAACTGGACTATAAGAAGTGGCGAATTCTGGCAATTGGTTGGTCTGAACGGAGCCGGGAAAAGCACATTGATTACACTAATAACAGGCGATAACCCAAAAGCTTACGGACAAGATATGATGCTTTTCGGGCGGAAAAAGGGTTCGGGTGAATCAATCTGGGACATTAAACGCCAAATAGGATATTTCACGCCTTCGATGATTGAACATTTTACCCGCGATGACTCCGTAGAAAACATGATTATCTCGGGATTAAACGATTCAATTGGATTGTATGTCGTTCCTTCCGATCTGCAAAAAGATATGGCGAACAACTGGATAGAAATGCTTGGTCCGGCGTTTAAAAATAAATCTTTTCAGCGACTTTCCATTGGTCAGCAACGCATGGTGATGGTAGCCCGCGCTATGGTGAAACAGCCGCCATTACTCATTCTGGACGAACCAACCATTGAACTCGACGATGAAAACAGCCGCTTGTTTATTGACATGGTGAATGCCATTGCCGAAACGAAAAAGATAGCCATCATTTACGTTTCGCACCGCGACGAAGAAAACCTTCGACCGGAAAAAATCTTTGAATTAGTGCCAACCGGAAAAGGATATACGGGAAAAGTTTACGAATAAAACTTAGTTATTCAATAACTTTAAACTCATACCTCATCCCTTCTTCCGAAACTTTCAACTGCACGTAGCTGGCATTTGATACTCCATCTTTCAAGGCATCCATGGTCAAGTAAGTCGTCATACCAAGCTGATCTACAGCATGGACATGATCGTGCCCCATAATCACCATATTTACACGATTTTCTGCAAACAGAGGCAGCAATACTTCCAACTCAGTAACCAAAGGATTCGTTGAGCCGGTGTGTCGGTCACGGAAAAAGTTGACATGCGAGAATACAACGCAATTCCGGTAATTTGCACGTTCGTTTTTCAATACATCTTTCAACCACTCCAACTGTTTTCCACCCAATGTTCCGCCACCGGAATCGAGACAAATGTATATATCTTTGTGCTGAGGAGTTTGAACGGTGAAATAATAAGTGGACGAACCGAAATATTCATAAAATGTTTTCCAACCATCGAAATAGAGATCGTGGTTTCCAATCATAAGAAAATACGGATAATCGGCGAAATCGGGCAAAGCGTTTTTAAAAACGAGGTAATCTTCCTTTTGTCCTGTCACAATATCACCCACAATAACAAAAGCAAGGTTTTCGGACTTTTTCGATTCGTTTATAAAAATGTTGAGATTTTCAGTTCCACCCACGTGACTATCGCCTGCCACCAGAATTTGATAATCTTCTGTAGTTGAAGTCAGCGTTTTAAATCCGTGTGTTTGATTCCACGCATCCGATTGTTCGAAACGGTCGTCGACCCGGTAGGTCGAAGAGAAAACCCCACCAAAATCGATTGTTTTGTCGCAAGCCGACAAAGCTACAACCAAATAAATAAGCACTATCATTAATTGATTTGCCATACCACTCCTCCTCTTAAATAAACACCAAAAGCATTGACATGCAAATTCAATAAACCGGCCTGCATATAGCCCAATTCCGTATAAAATTTCAAGGCAGGATTCAGCTTATAGTTCAACCCCGCTAAAATCATCGGATTGGTTTCCTGCTGAATTATATAACGATCGAAATTGGTAACCGCCGCTTCAAAACCCATTTTTTCAGTAAACTGCTGAAAATAAGATATTCTGTACATGGCGTTGAAAGGCTCCCACATAGTCGTATTGATAGAATCGGCAAAATTGTATTGTAAAATTGCAGATCGGGTAAAATTATAAAACCGACTGTTCATCCCTAGTTGAAATCCGAAATGTTCCAGTTTATACTTCGCCAGCAGTCCAAAATTTGTTTCCTGCATGTCCAGAGATAACGGTTTCCAGAGATAGAATCCCTGAAGACTGATGATATTTGTTTTTAACCTGAAATCGTTTGCTGCAGTAAACAAAAAGGCGGACAACACATTCTCCCGCGCATTCGAAAAAGAAAGTAACCCACCGACCGCTGTATAAAAACTTCCTGTGCGTCCTTCAATCTGAGCCGAAAGATCGCCGTAAACACCTTCTGAAACAGCATTTGAACCTGCTTCAACATAACTATCCAATGATATTTGCGGAAAAATATCATTCTGAATCAGAAACAACAACGCTAAAACCAGAAATCCTGATTTTAGCGTTGAGAGAATATTTTTTACCTGCTGAAGCATGTTTATATTTTAAATGTTTCTTTTTACCAACTATCCGTTCTGAACGGACATAACAAAAGACCTGTTCAATCTCCCTCTATCCCTTTTCTCCAAGCTGGATTTTAGTACGTGTAACTTATGATTTATCGGTTATACACAGACTTATAACTATTCAAATTCTACTTTTCATATCTATTTCCATCTCCAACTCTTTATCTTCTCTCTTCACCTTCAACCTTAATTTTGCATTCGAAGGAGTTTCGAAAATCTTCTTTAACTCTTTAATATCCATTGTAAAAGCTTTTTGTCCATTCACTTCAGTGATCTGATCACCTTCCTTAATACCGGCAACATCGGCGGGCGAATTTTTCCATACTTTCCAAACCTCAGTTTGCGACAAAAACGGAAAAATTTGAATAATATCAATTCCGGCAACGTTATAGACAAACGACTTCTTTAAATTCGCATTCGGTTTGAGATAAATTTGCTTATTCTGATAATCTATGAAACAATTGAAACGACTCAACAGTTGACTTCCGATCGTACCATCTCTATCCGATTTACCGACTATATCCGAAATACTGGCCGAATCAGGAAAAGAAACAATCGGATTATCAATGCAGTAAGTTCCAAAACAAATTTTTTTAATTCGTCCGATACTGCCTACAATTTCACCATTCAACCCCTGCCCTATTGAAGCTGGAATCGTTTTTTCGGGTACCTTTACTGAATTTGCTTTATAGGTTTGAAACCACGCTCCTAACTCGGCTCCGGTATCAATCAGCATTTTTACTTCCTTTTTGGTTCCATCAACCTCTTCTACCAAAAGATTGAAAAACATTTTTTTTCCTTCCAAAACCAATGGAATTTTTTCGTATCCTTTCGGTTCTGAAAACGATTCACTATTATAAAGCTTCAACGCATTACCCGAATAATTAATTTCAACTACATAATCCTGAAAAAAGTCTACACCTATCAGTCCGTTTATTTTTGATCCGGTATGTTTTGTCAGGTTAAAAATATCTTCCGTCAGTACCAAAACAGCTTTCTGTTCCAGTTTCAGTTTCCCTACTTTTATGGAATTATAATCACTTGTATAAGCTTCCAATGGCTCGCCACCGCCCAATCCGATAAGCTCTCTTACATTTGAATAATTTAATGTTATGTTATCGCCGGGCAATAATTCGGTGATGATTGTATTACGAATTCCTGAGTCCATAATCAGGTTAAGTGGCGATGAATCATTTATTTTCACCTTTAAAACCACATATGTTCCCACCATTTCGAAGGGAACAGTGGCAACAGGTTTAACCCGCTTCGAGGAAACAGGAAGCTGAATCAAAATAAAACAGAGTAAGAGAAAATAAAACTTTCTCATAACCTTGTGATTTTATAAATGCGAAGATACGTTTTTTCAGGAAATAATTTATTGACATTTATTAAATTATTGCTGAATGCGAATAATTGATTAAATATGTGAAAATGAACCTGTCGAATAAATAAAACAAACTACTTTTACTCTCTGAAAATAAACTTTAACGATTAAAATGAATAGAATTATTCTCATTTTTGCTCTCTTATCGTCAATCAATATTTTTGCTGCGTCCAAACATTCGCTTAGCGGAACAATCACCGATGCCGGAACTGGTGAAAGTCTCATTGGTGCCAGCATTACCGTTAAGGAACTGTCAGGAACCGGTGTTACTACCAACAGCTACGGATATTTCTCTCTCACATTGCCCGAAAGCAAGTATACTTTTATTATAACATATCTCGGCTACAAAACGATTGTTTTGCCGCTCAACTTAACTGAAAATAAACAAATGAATTTTAAGTTGGAAAGCGACTCAAAACAATTGGAAGACGTAGAAATCACGGCTCAGCGAAAAAATCATAACATCACTTCCAACGAAATAGGAATGGAAAAGCTCGATGTGAAAGAAATAAGTAAAATTCCGGTATTGTTTGGCGAGGCGGATATTATGAAAACGCTGAAGTTAACGCCGGGAATAAAATCAGCCGGCGAAGGGAGCGGAGGGATGTTCGTCCGCGGTGGCAACAATTCGCAAAACCTTATTCTTCTGGACGAAGCAACCGTATACAATGCCGATCATCTGCTGGGTTTTTTCTCTACTTTCAACAGCGATGCGATAAAGGATATTCAAATGTTCAAAGGAACTGCTCCGGCTGAATATGGAGGCCGAATTTCGTCGGTACTGGACATAAAAATGAATGATGGGAACAATCAGGATTATCATGTTGGCGGTGGTATCGGACTCATTTCTTCGCGATTAAATGTAGAAGGCCCGATTGTAAAAGATAAAAGTTCGTTTCTCGTTACTGCGAGGCGCACTTATGCCGATTTGTTTCTGAAACTTTCGCCGGACAGCCTGATCAACAACAATCAACTGTATTTCTACGACTTAAATGTAAAAGCAAATTACATTATCAACGACAAAAACCGTATTTATCTTTCGGGATATTTCGGTCGGGATGTGTTTACTTTTCAGGAGCGATTCGGCATCAATTGGGGAAATATAACCGGAACACTGCGCTGGAATCATATCTGGAACGACAAACTTTTCAGCAATACTTCGCTTATTTATTCCGATTACGATTATAAAGTCAACATCATGATGGGAGCAGGGTTCAGCCTCACTTCGATCATTAAAAACTGGAATCTAAAGCACGAATTTCAGTATTTTGCCAACAGTAAAAACACCATGATTTTTGGCTTTAATTCTATTTTCCACACCATCATTCCCGGACAATTGGAAACTTCGGACGATTCGGATATAAACCCAATCGTTTTGCAAGAAAAACACGCGATCGAAAACGGAATTTATTTCAGCAACGTTTGGAAACCAAGCTATAATCTGAATGTAAATTATGGATTACGCTTGTCCACTTATCACCTGATGGGTCCCGGCGATTTTTATTCATACAACAGCGATGGTAGCGTTTCGGATACCACAACTTACGGAAAAAATGAAGTCGTAAAATCTTATTTCAATCTCGAACCGCGTTTAAATATCGCTTATATCCTGAACGATAGAAATTCATTCAAAGCAAGTTATACTCGAAACACACAAAACCTGCATTTGATTTCCAATTCAACATCTTCGATGCCTACCGATATTTGGATTTCGTCGAGCAACAACGTAAAACCTGAAATTGGCGATCAGGTTTCGCTGGGCTATTTCACCAATTTTTCGAAAGATATGTTTCAGTTCAGTACCGAAATTTATTATCGCTGGATGCAAAACCAAATCGATTTGAGAAACGGCGCAGACATAAATGCCAACGACAAAATAGAAGGAGAATTGCTTTTCGGAAAGGGTAGGGCTTACGGTTTGGAAATGCTACTGAAGAAAAAGCAGGGCAAGCTTACCGGCTGGATAGGTTATACTCTTTCGCGTACCGAACGCCTGATTGATGGTATAAACAGCAATAACTGGTATCCGGCAAAACAGGATATTACGCACGATGTTTCTATTGTCGGAATATACGATCTCAATAAAAAATGGTCGTTATCGGCTTCGTGGGTTTTCAACACCGGAAATGCAGTAACTTTTCCAAGCGGCAAATACCTGATAAACGGCAATGTGCAATACTATTACACCGAACGAAACGGTTATCGAATGCCTGATTATCACCGACTCGATTTAGGCGCAACATGGAATTTAAAGAAAACGAAGAAATTCGAAAGCAGTCTGAATTTCTCGGTCTACAATGCTTATGGACACAAAAATCCGTTCTCTATCGATTTCGAACAAAACGAGGAAGATCCTTCAAAAACGGATGCGGTGATGACTTATCTCTTTACTTTTGTTCCTTCAATAACCTATAACTTTAAATTTTAATCGTACGGCTTAAAAATGAAAAATATACTATCAACCATACTATCAACTATATTTTTGTTTACTTCCTGTACGGAAATAATCGATATCAACACCAATGCAGCAGATCCGCAAATAGTGGTGGAAGGCAGTATCGACACCGATGGAAAAGCCTGGGTTTACATTACCAAAACCGACAATCTGAATGGAAATAATGTTTTTCCACTTGTAAGTGATGCAGTTGTGAAAATAACAGACAGTGATGGAAATACGGAAGAATTACCGGAAGTTGAGCCCGGAAAATACGTTTCAAACAGTTCTTATTTTATCGGAACAGTAGGAAAAACGTATCATTTATCTGTTGAGGTCGAAGATAAAAATATCAGTTCCTCTTCTACTATTCCATATTTTGTACAAATAGATTCCATTTCGGTGCAGAATTCTATTTTCCCCGGAGGCGGTCCTCCTGTTGGAAATCAGCCGGCACCTTTTTACGAAATAAACGTCCATTATTCCGATCCCATTTCGATAACCAATTACTATCGAATGATGCTGTTTGTAAATGGCACGCCCAAAAGCAACCATGTATATACCGACAAATTCAACGATGGAAAACAGGTGAATCAAACGCTTATAATGTACAACCCTGAACTGACTTCGGGCGATACCATTTCGCTGGAAATGCATTGCATCGACAAAAATGTGTATGAGTACTTTAACAGCATGGGAAATAGTGCCATGGGTCCACGAAATGCTTCCAGTCCGGCCAATCCTTATACAAATCTTTCCGGAGCTATTTTAGTCGAGCCTTAAAAAGCCCATTTTCGTATTATATTATTGTTGATTTGGTAAAACATAGCTTTTATCAAGTCAACAATTTGTATTTTAAATTCGAGCCAAAAAGATGATTTCCATTTATTCATCATCCTTTTGAAGTTAAA
>QKGU01000075.1 GCA_003250325.1 Paludibacter sp. | reverse complement strand
ATGTCGGAGAATTATAATTTCAATGAGGTTTTTAGAATCAGAACAAAAAAGCTTGCTGTTGCTATCATTTTATTTTACTCGCAGTATTGCAAAAAATCTGACGAGCTTAGAATAATTGGTAAGCAATTATTAAGGTCAGGAACATCTGTTGCCGCAAATTTTAGAGCTTATACAAGAGGGCGGTCTGTTGCGGAAAGATATTCAAAAATTTGCATCGTAGTAGAAGAAGCAGACGAAACTCAATTTTGGTTTGAACTTATAGAAGAGGCTAAGCTATTAGATATAAATGTTTTTCAACATATAAAAACTGAAATTGACGAATTAATAAAAGTTTTTACTACTGTAAAGTCAAAAATCAAGCCCAACTAAAATATTACTTTTTACTTATTACTTTTTACTTTTATGAATCTCGAGACCAAACTTCTTCATACAGCGTATGCTAAGCCTGATGCTTATGGAGCATTGAGCATGCCGGTGTATAATTCCGCTGCGTACGAATTTGATTCGGCCGAGCAGATGGAGGCAGCTTTTACGGGAAAAACGTCAGATCACACCTATTCCCGCATTACAAATCCGACAGTTCAGTACTTTGAGGATAGGATTCGAAAAATTACGGGAGCTGCAAGTGTTACAGCTCTGAATTCTGGAATGGCAGCCATTTGCAATACGTTTATCACCATTGCGCAAGCCGGAAGTAATATCATAACTTCGAAACATTTGTTTGGAAATACCTATTCACTTTTCGTGGGCACTCTTGCTGCTTTTGATGTGGAAACCCGTTTTTGCGATCTGACTGATGAAAAACAGGTTGAATCGCTGATTGATGAGAATACTTGTGCTGTTTATCTGGAAATTATCACCAATCCACAGTTGGAAGTAGTTGATTTGGAGAAACTTTCGAAAATAGCCAAAAGAAAATCGGTTCCATTGGTTGCCGATACGACTGTTATTCCGTTTTGTGCTTTTAATGCAGGGAAGTTTGGAGTTGATATTGAAATCGTATCCAGTACGAAATATATTTCGGGAGGTGCTACCAGTTTGGGTGGACTCATTCTCGACTACGGCACTTTCGATTGGAAATTGTCGAAGAAATTAAGTGCTTTAGCTGAGCAACAAGGCACTAACGCATTTACATTTAAATTGCGCAAAGAAGTTCATCGAAATTTGGGAGCTTATATGACTCCGCAGGTGGCTTACATGCAAACGCTCGGTTTGGAAACAATGGAGTTAAGATATCAGAAAGCCTCTACAACCTGTTTGGAGCTGTGCTCGAAATTGCAGGAGCTTCCTCAAATTGTATGTGTAAATCATACCGGATTAAAGGATAACGCTTTTTATGAAGTTGCAAAACGTCAGTTTGGCGATCGACCGGGAGCTATGTTTACATTCGATCTGGAATCGCGCGAAGCTTGTTTTAAATTTATGAATAAGCTCAATATGATAAAGCGGGCGACCAATCTTTTCGATAACAAAACATTGGCTATTCATCCTGCCAGCACCATTTTTGGAACATTTACCGCTCAGGTGAGGGAAGAAATGAATGTTTCGGATAATACAATTCGCATTTCGGTCGGATTGGAAGATGTGAATGATTTGTATGCCGATTTCGTACAAGCACTAAAATAACTTTTATATTTAGTATAACAACCACCCAACAGTCTGTTCTGATTGTTGGGTGGCTTTGTTTTTGGAATAAGCTGTTATGCAATAAGAATGGTTGATTTGCTGATGCAATAATGTGTTGATGTGATGATAACTGAAATCGTAAATCGTGTAATCTGGAACGGTAAATTATATACAATCTTTCCTATCTTTGTAACATGTTACAAAATTTTATTTCTTCCCGGATAAAGGCTCAACTTCCTTTTGAACCAACGCCTCAGCAATCTGAACTGATTGATGAGTTGGGCGTGTTTTTGATGTCTGAGGATAGAGAAAAAATTTTCCTACTGAAAGGTTATGCCGGAACCGGGAAAACCTCAGTAGTAAGTGCTTTGGTGAGAGCTTTGACGGAGCTTAAACAGAAAACGATGCTTTTGGCACCTACTGGTCGTGCTGCTAAAGTGTTGGCCAGTTACTCTGGCTCCTCTGCATTTACCATTCACAAAAGGATATACCGACAAAAGTCAATGTCCGAGTTTCGGTTTCAGCTGAACGACAATTTATACAATCATACATTATTTATTGTTGACGAGGCTTCGATGATTTCGAATAGCGGCACGGAAGCCGTTTTTGGCTCAGGACGTTTGCTCGACGATTTGATTGAATTTGTGTATAGCGGTGAAGGTTGTAGTTTGTTGTTACTGGGCGATACGGCTCAGTTACCACCGGTAATGCAGCCATACAGTCCGGCTCTCGAAGCGGATAAACTGTTGGGATATGGTTTGCATTTGCACGAGTTCACGCTGACTCATGTTGTTCGTCAGGCACTTGAGAGCGGAATTTTGCACAATGCCACTTCAATAAGAAATCAGCTCAACGGCGAACATACAAGTGAAATTCCACGTTTGGAGCTGGATGGATTCGATGATATTCGTCAGTTGAATGGCGAAGAATTGATTGATGAAATTCAACGGTCGTACGATGGAGTGGGAGTGGAGGACACTATTGTTGTAACGCGTTCGAACAAAAGGGCAAACATTTACAATAATGGAATTCGAGCCAGGGTAATGATGAAAGAAGAGGAGTTGACAAATGGCGATTTACTCATGGTGACTCGTAATAATTATTTTTGGAATAAACCGTATAAAGAAATTGATTTCATTGCCAATGGTGATATTTTGCAGGTGGTAAGAGTTCGGAAATATCACAAGATGTATGGATTTCGCTTTGTGGATCTGACTCTGAAATCGCTGGACTACGAATGGGAAATTGATGCGCGGATTTGGCTGGATAGTCTTCAATCGGAATCTCCAAGCCAGATGAATGAAATGTCCAACAAATTATTCGAAGCTGTGTCGGAAGATTATCCTGAAATCACCATCAAAAGAGAAAAATATAAAAAGATTTTCGAAAATGAATACTTTAACGCCTTGCAGGTGAAATTTGCCTATGCAGTGACGTGCCATAAAGCGCAAGGTGGACAATGGAAGAAAGTATTTATCGATCCCGGACAAATATCGGATGAGCAGGTTGATGCAGATTTTTACCGCTGGTTTTATACTGCTTTGACAAGAGCAACAGAAACAGTATATCTGGTGAATTTTCCTCCCAAAAGCAGATAAAAAAGTTGATTTAAGCTTTTTTATTCAAAACATTAGAAAAAGTCTTATACTTTTGAAGTGTAATTTTGTTTGCAAATAACAGATTGTCTTATTCATTGAAACTAGATAGTAAGGATTTTACCATTAAAAAATAGACCTAATACCTGAAAAATCATTAAGTCCTAAAAAATGGACCGGAAAAAGTTACAAATATTCTGGCTTTGCTTCGCATTTATTTTTTCTTCGGGCACGCTTTTAGCTCAACAAACTAATACCCTTTATTTTGTTGAAAACTCGCCCTTGCGACATATGTTTAATCCGGCATTTCAACCTCAGAAAGATTTTTATGTGAGTTTTCCTTTGCTTGGTTATGTTGGTGGTGAATTGGGGAATAATTCATTGAAATTAAATGATTTGATTTATGATCAAAATGGAGGAATGACTTCTTTCTTAAATAGTAGAGATGGAATTGATCAGTTTTATAGCACATTGAAAGACAATGCGCTTTTCTACTCAGGATTTCAATTGAATCTTATTTCGTTTGGTTTTAAATTAAAATCTTCATTTCTTAATTTTACAGTGTCTGAGAGGATGTTGGTTAGTGCAAATTTTCCCAAATATATATTTGGGTTGTCTCTTTATGGAACAGCATTTACTAATAGCAATGATTATGATTTTTCACCGGTACAAGCCAATTTTTCGGCTTATACCGAGTTGGCATTGGGTTATTCTAAACGAAAGAATAAGAACTGGACGGTTGGAGGTAAACTTAAAATATTACTCGGACACGCTAATGCGTCGAATACAAATAATTATTTCAATTTACAATCTGATGTGTTGGGGTGGAGATTTAATGGTGTTATTGTAGCTAATATTTCCAGTCCAATACCTGTGAGTTTAAGTCAGGATAACCGTTCCTTCTCATTTGCATTGCCATCTAATCTTAGCGATTGGTTTAAGCCTTCAGGATTGGGATTAGGAATAGACATGGGTGTGGTGTATTCCCTGAATGACAAGACTAATGTCTCAGCTTCAATACTTGATCTGGGTTTTATAGGATGGAGTAAAAATACTCTTAATCTGAATTATACTATTGATTATGTTTTTCAGGAAATAACTCAACGTCAAGGCAATCCGGTTTTCAATGATATAGAGGCTGTTTATAATCAAATGATAATTTATAATCCGTTAGTAGATACATTGAAAACAGCGTTTGATAGATCAATTTCATCATCACGAAGTCTTGATAACTACATTACACTAACCTCACCAAAACTCAATGTAAGTATCGAATATAATTTTCATAAAAAGTTTGGAGTTGGTTTGTTGTCCAAAACACAATTGTTTAAAAATATGTTAGCTGAAGAAGCTACTTTAGCATTCAATATGCGCCCTTACTCCTGGCTAAATGGTTCCTTGTCATATTCTTTGATTAATGGAACTTTCTCTACTTTTGGTTTGGCATTAGGTCTTAATCTGGCTAATGCAAATGTATTCCTGGCAACAGATTATATTCCAACTCAACATTTAACTTTCAATCCTGCAGATTATAATGCAACTCTTCCTGATTGTGATATTCCTATACCTTATAATTCCAGAGGATTCAACTTTTCACTGGGTATAAATTTAGTTTTCGATTATATTTCGCCCGCAGATGCCAGAAATTTAAAATCGAATAGAAGCCGAACCGGACGTGGCTATCTGAGAGCCGGGAAAACGAGTATTCTTAATTCCTCAAAAGGACTTCATGTTTCAAAGTCTAAATCAGACTGTCGATGTGAATCAAAATAATATTGTTAGATTAATGCTTTTGAAATACATTGTGTTAAAAAATATTGTCTTTGAGTCAGCCTTTCTACCTTTATATAAAGTCGGTTGATAACTTTAAGTATAGCCTTTACACGTAGTTTTTTCATTTGAGAAGATAAAAATGGAAGATTTGATTTAAAATGTTTTTTTTGACAATTAAATATTCCTAATTTTGTAATCAAAGTACTCATATATAATGTCAGTCTCAACAGATTGATAACAACTCTTTTTTTAATGAAAAAAGTATTCTTATTGGTTATATCTTCTATAGGCTTTTTCTTTTTCTCATCTTGCGTTACCGATTATGATTTTTTTGATGTGTCAACTGATATAAAAATCGATGAATCGTTGGTTTTGCCGGTCGCCGAAGCGAATGTTACAGTAGACGATCTTCTAAAGAAATTTGGTCTACCCGACAATGTAGATACTACTAATTCCCAGATATCGTATGTTGATACTTTCCAATTTGAATTTAATTATCCCGATCTGAACCGTGCCGACACGATAAAACCTTTTCAAAAATATTTATATCTCACTCAAACGCCATTAATATTACCTGATAATTATCAGATTGACATACCTCCTTTCAATGCAGATATTGAAATGATGATCAATGAAAATACTACTAAAGAACATGTGGACAGTATAATTGTTAATTCGGCTAAACTTAAGATAATACTCGAAGTATCACCTGATTTGCAGGGGATATCTCCATCGGATGTATCGGTTGCTTTTCTTTTTCCGAAAGATACAATTGTTTTTGAAAATGATTACACACCTACATTTTACCCTGTAGCATATGGAAGCTCTGGATTTTTGCCTTTTAATAAATCATCTATTTTGTTGAAAGGTTCGAATAAAATTCCTCTTAAAATAAAAGTAAGTATTAAACCTCAGAGTTCAACTATTTATATATCTCCAACCTCATATGTTTTGTTGAAAATGAACTTTGAGGATGTCGATTTGTCACGAGTGTATGGATTGTTTGATATTAATTTACAAGATGAGAACACTTTTGATACAAATATTAATTTCGATGATTATATTCCAAATGGATTGATACAAATTTCAAAGCCAAAGCTCGACCTCTCAATGACTTCGAATGTGGGAATGAATCTCAATTTGAATATTGATCATTTGAAAGCGTATAATTCTTCAACTCCGGGTAATGTTTTTGAAGCTGTTTTTGACGATCCGAAAACGGGAGTTAGAAGTACATCGTATTCAGATGTGTACGAGGGGCCACTCTTGTACGGTAATTGGGTAACAAAAAATTACAGTCAGTTTAACAATATAAATGGAGAATTTGATAAGATGTTTGATACAAGACCATATCCTAATATTGTTGATTATAAAGTGTCAATGTCGGCAGATCCTTCGCGCGTTTCTAATTTTATCTCTACGGATAATAAAACAACGGCAACACTTAAACTAAATGTGCCATTTCAATTTAAAAAGGATAGCTATTTTACACTGACAGATACAATAAATGATCTGAACATCAGTGATGCACTCAATCAGGTAGATTCCGCAATTTTAGTGTTGAAATTGAAAAACGGTTTTCCGTTAAGAGGAAAGTATCGGATGACATATTGGAAGTCAGAAGCTGCAAATGATACAATTAAAGCCTTTGGAGGATCTGTTAATACGGTTGAAGACAGTTCTCAATTAGGAAATCTGACAAGTGAATATATTATCAATTCTTCAAAAGTGAATGCGAATGGTTCCGTTAGCGAAGTTACTCCGCAATTGATAAAGATAATGTTGAACAAAGCACAAATAGAAGCATTAAAATCAACAAAATTTATTATATTTTCTCTTTATCTTACAGGAGACCAAAGATATGTTGATGGTACAATGACTTCTTTCCCGATAAGTTTAACCACACAAAATAATTTTGGGGTGAAACTTGGATTGTATATAAAAGGAGGTACAGTTCTTAACTTATTTAACAACTAATAAATTAAATTTTGCTGTCGAATATAATACTTAAATTGAAAATACTGGTTTGCTTGTTGATGCTATCAACCTTGATTGGACGTGCACAGCAAGTGAATACGCTTTATTTTATGGATAATGTTCCCTTTCGGAATTCATTAAATCCTGCATTTCAACCGTTGAGCAATTTTTATTTGGGATTTCCGATATTGGGTTCCACAACGCTAGACTTTTCGAATAATTCACTTGTCCTGAACGATCTTATTTATAAAGATGTAAATGGCAACCCGATAACATTTTTGCACCCAAATGGCAACAAGGCTCTTTTCCTCAGTGCATTAAAAAATCCTTTTACTACCAATCTTGATGTAAAAATAAATTTATTGGATTTTGGTTTTCGAACCGGGAAATCATATTGGAGTTTGTCAATAGCCGAACGATTTTCAATCAGAACAGGAATTCCAACCGATCTGTTTAAATTTGTTCTTATTGGTACACCAGAGGTCGATCAAAATACTTTCGATTTTACTCCTTTGGCTTTTGATGCTGTTCTTTTTACCGAAGCAGGATTGGGATATTCCCGTAAATTTAATGAAAAGTTGTTGGTAGGAGGTAAAGTGAAGTTTTTATTAGGAACGGCTAATTTGGCTTTCCGAAATGAAGATTTTAAGTTGAATGCAGGAATTGAAGAATGGACTGTAAAGGGTAACGGAGCACTGAATTATTCAGCTCCGATAAATTTGTATGGAAATAGTATTAGCACGTTTAGTTTTGCTTTTCCAACTGTTGTAACCGATTATTTACAACCATCGGGAATGGGAGCCGGAATTGATCTTGGTGTGGTTTTTTCTCCGATAAAAAGTCTGAATCTTTCGGCTTCGATTAATGATCTTGGATTTATCAATTGGAATAAAAATTTGAAATCTTACGGATACAATGTTGATTTTAAATATACCGGTGTTGATAGTTTAGGTGTTAACTCTACGACGGATGTCTCGTATTATGTTTCCAATTTCCTGGACGATTTGCAGAATTCGTTTAAAGATAGTATTTCAACGCCAACACAATCCTACAAAACATATCTCGCTCCCAAATTAAATGTTGGAGTCGAATATGGCTTTTTTGAAAATAAATTAAGCCTTGGTGTTCTGTCGAGAACTATTTTCGAGTCAAACAGGATGAATGAAGAACTGACTGCTTCAATCAATGGTAAACCGGTGAATTGGTTTAATATGTCGCTGTCATACTCCGTTTCCAATGGAAGAATGAGTAATGTTGGTGTAGGAATCGGACTTAGAACCGGATTTTTACATTGGTTCGTTTCCGCAGATTATCTTCCGACGAGTTACATACCCTTGCCTCTTGAAAAAATTGATTCATCACTTCCTGTTTTCACCGCATTAATTCCGAATAAAACACAGGGAATGAATTTTTCTATAGGAGTAAATCTTGTTTTAGGAAATAAAAAAGACAGTGATAGAGATGGTGTGAAGGATAGTAAGGATATTTGTCCGAACACACCTAAAGGCGTAAAAGTGGATAAAAAAGGTTGTCCTGTTGATACTGATGGTGATGGCGTGCCGGATTATAAAGATAAATGTCCGAAAACTCCTGTTGAAGCTCGTAAAGCTGTTGACGTTACTGGCTGTCCGCTTGATTCGGATAAAGATGGAGTTTCTGATTACTTGGATAAATGTCCTGAGACTCCGCAAAATGCAAAAGTCGACTCAGTTGGCTGTGAAATTGATTCTGATGGTGATGGTGTGGTTGATTCTGCCGATAAATGCTCTGATACACCTGCAGCTGCCATTGGGAAAGTAGATAAAGATGGTTGTTTGCTTGATACAGATGGAGACGGCGTTCCTGACTATTTGGACAAATGTCCGGATGTGAAAGGATCTGCCAATAATAATGGTTGCGTGGAAATTGTAGAAAAACCGGTTGAAAAGCCAATTGAGAAACCTGTCGTAAAACCAGTTGTAAAAAAAGAACCAAAAGAAGTTTTGAAATTATTGTTCCAAAAAGCATTGCAGGGCATTCAATTCGAATCAGGAAGTGATCGTATAATGCCATATTCTCATAAGATATTAAACCAAATTGCTGGTGTTCTTATTGCTAATCCAACCTATTTGGTTGAAATAAGAGGATTTACGGATAATGTTGGTGATCCCAAACTGAATTTAGTATTGTCAGATAAACGTGCTCGTGCAGTTATGAATTACCTTGCTGCCAAAGGCGTTAATTTAAGCAGAATGACAGCAAAAGGATATGGAGATACTATACCTGTTGCCGACAATAAGACTACTTCCGGAAGAAGCTTGAACCGAAGGGTGGAATTTATTGTATCTTATGAAGAAATTACCTTTGAATAAATAATTTGATAAAATATATTTATTATGAAATTTAAAAGAACAAAAAAAACTCTTTCTTGTTTTAAATTCTAAACTATAATGAAAATTATTTACAATTTATAAACTTTATCTATAAAAAAATCAATTATGAAAACGATTAAAAAATTTTGGTTTGTTATGCTTGCTTTAGTAGTTGCATTGAGCTCGTGCGATTTGTTGGCTAATCTTACACAAGATGTTGACATTGATGCTCCGGATGTTGAATTTACAGTTCAGAATTCGGCTGTTTCAGATAAAAGTAAAGTTAGTAGTGTCGCTAACGTAGAAACTCCGGTTGTTTTGTTAGACCGTACAGTTAACTTAGACATTGCTCAACAAGTGAAAGATGTGGTTGATTTAGACTTGAATACCTTTAAAGGTTTGAAATTAAAAAAGGCAATAATTTCCACAACTACCGACTCGTTTGATATGACAGAATTATCTGGATTAAAAATGTATTTTGGAAATGAAGCTACTGAAGAAAATCTTGTGGCTCAGGTTAGTTCAACAACAAATACGTTAGCAATATTAGAAATATTAAATAATGATGTTTATGATAAGTTGGGTACAGATGATTCATTACGAATCATTATAACAAATCCTCATGCTCTTACATTGCCTTCTGTAGATCTCATTTTAGCAACTCAATATACAGTGACTATCGAATTATAATTTTGTAAAAATAATTATTGTTGTCCGATATAAAAATATATTGTTTAAAATCATCCCGTATCTGTCTAAAAATCAGATGCGGGATTTTTGCTTTATAAAACCAAGCCCCCCATTATATTGGAAAAATGCTCAATTGCATTTCTCGCTTGTATGCTT
>QKGU01000132.1 GCA_003250325.1 Paludibacter sp. | reverse complement strand
CAAATTCCGACCGTAACCATCATAATCCAATCCATAACCTACAATAAAATCGTTAGGAATTTTCATGGCTATATAGTCCACCTGAATATCACGTTGCAAAGCATCCGGCTTTTGCAGGAAAGTGGCTACATGAATTTCGCTTGCTCCTTTGGCATGCAACGAATTCAAGATTCTTTCCATTGTGATACCTGTGTCTATAATATCCTCCACTACCACTACATTCCTTCCAACCACACTCTCATTAAGACCGATAATTTCCTTTACTGCTCCCGATGTGTAAAGTCCTTCGTACGAGGACAATTTTACAAACGTAATCTCGCATGGAACACTCACTGTTTTCATCAGGTCTCCTGCAAACATGAAAGCTCCATTCAGCACGCAAATGAAAAGCGGATTCTTGTCAGCCAGATCGCGGTTTATCGCATCTCCAACTTTACGAACAGCTTCCTGAATTTCCGATTCGGGAATGGATAATGAAAATTTTTTATCTTTGATTTGAATGGTTTTCATGAATATATTGCAATTTGAGGTTGTTAAGTCAGTATTTCTATAAAATTTGCCGACAAAAGTACAAAAAAACATTCATTTCAGAAAGAAAATGAAATGACCGACATATTAGTTTATATGCCGGTCATTGTAAACTTAACGAATGCAACTCGTTTTCTTAACAGATACTTAACTATTCAAGCTTTATTGAGATCCATGTTGTTGCGTCAGTCTTATCTGTAAGTTTTATAATTTGAGGATTTATTTTTGCAAAAGTCGTTAGTGAATAACTTCCCGACAAAAGGGTTGCCAATTCGTTTAATCCCGCAACATCTGCCCTGTAAATCACGCCATTGACATCAGCGGCACCTTTATCCAAAATAGTGAGCGAATTTTTACTATTCGTGATTATTAAATCCAAATTTCCTTCATTCTTGGTTTGTCCGGTATCAAATGTCAATGAAAGTTCAAATAAACTTCTGGTTGGATAGTATTTTAACGCTAACTTTACATTTTCGGCATTATATTTGGCGACACACGATTCTACAATTTGATTGTACAATGTTTTTACATTAACACTCAATTCATCGGGGACAAAAAACCATGTTTTCACAGTCGACATAAAATAAAACGCCAGGTCATCCTGACCAACAAGTTTTATATCCGGATTTTCGACGCTCACAAGAGACAATTTCTCATCATCCAAATCAAAATATTGTACCTCATTTCCTTCGAAATCCTGCGGTTCGTAAAACCGAATTCCCGTAGGAGTAATAATAAATGGAATATCTGTTGCCGTAGAATTAGCAGCATATTTCAGAGCAGAAAAAACATGACTGCTACCATTCGAAAACGAATAGACTGATCTTCCGATTGTCATTGTCAATTTAGGAGCATTACCTGCGAATAAAACAGAATTCATTGCATCCAATCCATCCACGTAGCTTTTCCAAGAAACGTTCTCTGCAAGTTTGGTCATTATAACCGTGGTTCGGTACTTTTTACCACGAAGGATTATTTTTTCAGCATCAGCCTTCATTACAATAAACTCGTAATCGCCTTGCAGACCATATCCGTCCAGATCACTGGATCCATTTGGATCGACAGGATTTGAAAACACGTGCATTATTTTATTGAAGGTATTGAATGTAAGTACCGGGCCATCGTCGCCAATCATTTCGAAAAGACAAGAGTCCGTTTCGTAAGCCTTTTTCTCGGTATATTCATTACTTGCAGCAAAAACAGCCTGTCCGGAAGTTTGAAATTTCACCAATAAATTATATCCAGGACTTTGAGGATTCGCAAAATACTCCATCACCCAACCGTTCTGAGCGCTCGTGAGTAAATTATAATCGGTTTCCAATGCATCACTCATTCTCTCGGCAGGCGATTTCGAAAAAATATCGTCTTCAGTTTTCGAACAAGCACTCAAAAACACAACAAGAATCAATAATATATAATGAATTTTTTTCATTCCTCGTTTCTCATTTTTCGTTTCTTATTAGTTAATGATTTCACCGATATGCTTCTCTCTTGTCTGAATTTCAGCTCTAAGAGTATCAATATCAATACTCCACGAATCTTTCAACCACTTTTTAGCAATGGCAAGTTTTTCCAAAATGACAATTTCGCCAGCAATTCCATCATCAGACAATGTATCTCTATAATAGTCAACACCAGGTTTTGAAGCCATTTCCAGAATAGAATTCCATTGATCATCGCTTTTCACCAGATAGTTTGCTATAATTTCCACAAAATCCTCGTGTTTCTCACTTCCAGCATAAGGTGAAACGAAACCAAGCGTGGCAGCTTCCGAATCGGTTTTATACTGCCAACCTAACGGATTGTAATTCCCTTTCGAAATAAGCCCAAACTCCACGGGGTAGTTTCTTTTTTGGTGCAGAATATGAGCAAATTCGTGATGCATCGTTTTAAAATAATAGTCGTTCAATTGATCAACATTTGTTGGGTCTAACTCATTACACCGATACAAAGTCACTTTCAAACCACCTTCAGCTGTTCCAAGCAAAATAGTACCTGAAATCGGATTGTATGCCGGCGAACCGATTAAATGGATAATTCTTGGGCCATTTTCTTTTAAAAAATCAGGGCCTACTACCGTTCCATAAGCATCAAACCATAAATATTTTACAATCTTAGCCATCTGTTGTGCTTTAGGTAAAGAAGTCGGAACCAGATTATAATCCTGATTGGAACCCACATCCTGCAACTTATATCTGAAGTCCAGATTATAAGGCATCAAATATGATTCCTTCAACCACGTATCGAATTCATAGGTTGCCGAGTTCACATCCAAACTATCGGTTGTATCGAAAATGCTTGCGCCAAACTCATCTTCTTTCGAACAAGAGAAGAAAGATATTGTCAACAATGTGATTATAAATATTTTCAAGAAGTTTGATTTCATAATCGATCTATTATTCATTATCAACAAATAATTGGTAATTACCTGATAAAACAGGGGTTAGCAAGCGTGGATTTGGTTCAACTCCCGCGCTGATTACTTCCTGCGGCAACTGAATTGCTCTTCGCTCATCGTTATAGGTCAATTTATCCACTGTCGATGTTCCAATCGCGTGGTCTATTTCAATACCATAACGTTTAATATCGAACCAACGATAGCCATCAAACATCGTTTCTATCCTGCGGAAATGCAACACACAATTTACAAACGGCCTTTGTGCCGCTGAAACGACGAAAGTCGAACTCATTTGTGTTGTATTGAGCGTTTTCACAAAAAGAGCGTTACTCGTCACATAAAAGCTTTTGATTGCAGCCTCCGTCAAATCGTTAGGGGCTAAATGCGACTTGTTCCAAACCTGAAGATCGGCTACAGCTTCCGGAATTCTGTTTAAATAAATCAACGCTTCAGCCCGACAAAGTAACGTTTCTTCAGCTGTAAATTCCGCTCTGACAACATGAGCATAACCAATTCCGGCCACCTTATCAGTATATTCGAACATTTCATCCGATTTAGGGAAAAACACTCCATAACTCTGCTGTCCACTGATATATAATTTTCCAAAGAAACAAGGCAAATATCCCGACCAAGTTGGTCCTGAACCGTAAGTAGACCCATACATTGCAGTTCCGTTGTGTCCGTAACGTGTACCGAAAATACGGGAAAACACTGAATTGGTTGGAATGATTAAGAAATTGCACGCCAGATTCGCATTGATATAATCATAAGAAATAGCTGTAATATTATCATAGTCTACTGTCCAATCGCGCATTAATGGAGTCGCATCAGTTGTCAAAGCATCTGTTGCATAATCCACCACTTTTTGATAATCGCGTTTATACAAAAAGAAACGGGCAGCAAAAGCAGCAGCGGCTTTTTTGTTGAAATGATATTTAGGAATGCTGTAATTTTGGTCAGAAATCAGAACAATACCTTCTTCAATATCTTTTTGTATCTGACTATACACCGAAGCCACTGTGCCACGTGGAGTGGTTTTAATTACAACAGTCTCCGGTTCGGTAATATAAGGTATGCCTAAATCCTGCAAACTTGCGGTTTCATCTTTGTACGCCTGACAGAATATATTTACCAGAATGAAATGTCCATAAGCACGACAAAGTAAAGCTTCCCCTTTTTGCGCGCTTAAATCAAGATCAGGATTCGAGGCCTCCAACTCAGCAATGGCCTCTAAAGCATGATTTGCAGCAGCGATGGCAGCATAACATCTTTCCCAAACATACGACGGGCTATCTTCCTGCGTTGAAGAGGTTACTTCCTGCCATGCATAGATTTCGTCGTGCATTCGTTCGAAACTTGATAATGTCACAGGTAGAATCGCGTTATTGTCCACAAAATTATCAGAACTTAATTCTGCTAACACCGAATAATTCGCTCCCGGATAAGCAGAAACTAATAATTGTGTTATCTTTTTCTCGTTATCCAATTGAATACGATTATCGGGTAGTGTATCCAAAAAAGCATCGCACGATGTAAAGAACATCGCTAAGAGGGGGAATATGAGTATTAATATGTTTGATCTTTGTTTCATGTCTGAATTTTAATTTAGAAATAACAAAATTATATTCCCATTCTCAAGGTTAACGTAAATTGTTTCGGAACTGGAGTCGAAACACCACCGCTATTAAAGAATTCAGGATCTTGTCCATTCAGCTTTTGATCTGCGTATAATAAGAACAGATTAGTAGCCTGTAACTTAAATTGCATAGAATTAATTTTCACAGCATCTATCAGCTTTTTAGGAATATCATACGATAACGAAAGTTCTTTTAGCCGAATAAATCCACCATCGGCGACTCTTTCTGTTGAATAATTATAAGCATTATAGGCATACGAAAGACTGCTATAACTTTGATATTGACGAGTACTGGCTATTACAGGAATCGTTGTATAGGCTTCATCTCCCGGTAGTACCCACCGATTCTTAAATTCAATAGGCATGGATGTGAGGTCGGAATAGCGAGCTGAAAATACCGGATCCAGCCGAACTTTATTTCCGAATGAATAGGTAATGAAAACATTCAATCTTAATCCTTTCCACGAGAATGTATTTCCAAGACTTCCAGTTATTGTCGGATCGGTAGGACCTTCATATTTTAAAAAGCCTAATTTTTCAAATTCCTGAAAATTTATATCTGTAACAGTCTGAACACCATCCTGATTGATAAAAGTAGGTAAACCTTCGTCATTCAATCCCGCAAAAGGGATAGAAAACAATGACCGAACAGGATAACCCTGCAACGCATAACCCGCCCCTGAAACTAACTGAATAACATTAGAACGTGAATCCAAATCAGTAATGCGATTCACGGCATTTGAGAATATGAAGTCGGTATTCCAACTGAAATCTCTCGTTTTAATATTTTTCGTAGAAACTGTAAGTTCCACGCCCTGCGATTTCATGGAAGCCACATTGGCATATTTAGCAATTTGTCCACCTTGCCCGGGAGTATATATCAACCCTATCAAATCATAATTCTGACGTGTATAATAATCAGCTTCGACATTAATTTTATTATCTAAAAATCCTAAGTCAGTACCTACGTTAAATTCATGTTTTTTCTCATAAGTCAGTTCGCTGTTCTCCATATCTTCGATAATAATTCCAGATTCAGAAACATCGGCAGTAGGACGCCATGGAATGTAACTTTTATATACCACTTGCGAGTTTGTCACAAAGCTTGGTCCGCGATCGGCCGTTAAAGAATACGAAGATTTAAGTGTCGCATGAGAAAGAGTTGAACCAAAGATCCTCTTAAACCAATCTTCTTCATACGCCAACCACGCTCCTGACACGTTCCAAGTAGGCAGCCAACGTGCCGAACGCGCCCGACCTAATTTATTGGAGCCTTCGTAACGCCCTGTTCCATTGAAAGTATATTTTCCTTTGTAGGAATACGTTCCCGATCCAAAAAATGCTACATTTCGGGAGTATGTCCAGTCATTAGTATAATAATTTGTGTTCTCTTCTTTCCCTTGTTTGAATGCATTCGGATCATAAAAAGGAGTTCCGCCATTATCGTACTGATAGCCCCAACCACGAAACCACGTTTTACTCCTATCGATCGAGCTGGTTTCCATTCCGCCAAAGAAATTCATGATATGGATGTCATCAATCGAGGTGTTATAAGTTGCAGTACTTCTGAAATCGACACCACGCATAGTGTAATCCGTGCGGTTATAAATTCCACCTTCCGGAAGAATGGTTACAGGCAGTTGATCAGGATCTGACGGATCGGTATACAGCAATGGATTGTTTTCGGCTATCGTTGCGTCTTCAGGAATAACACCTGCACGATATGCTTCTGCCTGATTGGAATGATCTTTAATGTGATGCTCCTGCGATGAAGACTGATATTTTATTGCAGCGAGAATATTTGCTTCAAGTCCACGAACAATTTTCCAGTTTAATTCTGTCTGAAATTTCAAATCAGTCACATTTAAATCAATATAATTATTCTCCAACTCGTGAAAAATGTTGAATGAAGCATAATTACGGGTATAAAATTCGTTTGGATCTAATGTGCGCGAAGAATTCAACGCAAAACTATATGGATTAATATCGAAATCACGTTTCACCTCACCACTTACGACGTCGATATCCTGACTCAAAGTTCCTGGTGCTTTCTGTTTACGATACGAACCGCTCGTCAGCATATGCAAGGTTAAATCTTTGGAAATATTATAAGACCCGTTTACATTGGCAGTGTAACGCTCTACCGAACTCGATTTTGTCCAGCCAGGATCGTCAAGAACCGATAATGAAACATAAAACTGCGCCTTATCAGTCCCGGACGAAATACTTAATGCATGATTCTGCGTCAGGTTTTTATTAAAAAGCAGACTAAACCAATCAGTATTACGGAATTCGGCTTGCTGTAAATAAGCGTTTCTTGCCGGCACAGAATTCTCAAGTCCATATCCTCCGTTTTCATATTGATTGATCAGATGATACATCTTTCCATATACTCCACTATTCGCAGCACCGGCAATTGAAGCAAATTCAAGCCAGCCTTTACTCTCCATTTCCTGATAGATTCCCATTTGCTGTTGAGAGTTCGAAATATTAAAATCGGAGTAACTCGGAATCATTCGGGATGTAAATTCTCCTGTATAGTTTATTCTACTTATGCCGGCTTTCCCTTTTTTAGTTGTAATAACCACCACTCCTGCCATTGCTCGCGCACCATAAATGGAGGTTGCCGAACCATCTTTCAAAATCTGAAAGCTTTCAATATCGTCAGCATTGATACCTGCTATTGCCGACGAAATCAAAGTCTCCGCATTTCCGGACGATAAATCGTCGCTCGAGACATCAATTGCATCTTCCACTATTACTCCATCAACCACCCAAAGCGGCTTTGAATTTCCGTAAATAGAAGTAGCACCACGAACACGGATTTTTGGAGCTGTACCAAAAGTTCCAGATACATTCTGTACCGACACTCCGGCTGAACGACCTTCCAATGCCCTACTCACGTCAGCAATTCCGTCGATTTTGGTCTTTGAAGCATCCAATTTGTCGGTAGCTCCCGTAAAAAGACGTTTATCCACCTTCACCATTCCGGTCACCACTACTTCTTCCAATTGTTGAGCATCCGGATACATTTTGATTTTCATCGCAGGCTTTGCTTCCAGCTCCTGGGTTTTCATCCCGATATATGAAATCACAATGGTTTTATACTCGTGAGGAATGGATAATTCAAATTTCCCGTAAATATCTGTTATTGTTCCAATTTGATTGTTCCCTTTTGCAAAAATCGTTGCTCCGATTATTGGCTCATCCAAATCATCGACTACTGTTCCCGTAATTTTCGAAGATTGACCAGCTGCAATGCCAATAAAAATAAATGCCAAGGAAAATAATAAAAGCAATCTTTGCATAACGACTTGACTAATTATTTAATTTTTTTAGTAAAACATACAAAAATACACAAATAAATTAAACCATAATTCGATTATTTCAATTTACGATTTACGATTAAATAAATTATCATCACATTACCATAATATTCTGTATGACTAGTTAATAAAATGTATATTAAGATAAATCACGTTTTATTCTCAGTTTAAAAATTTAAGAAATTGATTCTATTAAAAACATTTACACTATATTTGCTTTTCAATAAAAAATATAAACTTAGAACAGAAATGAAAAAACTATTAAGAAAAATTGTGTTGCTAAATTTAATCTCATTTTTTGCACTTACGTCATGTGTTAAAAATGAAGTCACAAATCTGAATTTGGATAAATCCTCTATCTCAATAAATATAGGACAAAGCGATACGTTAAACGTAACTATTACATCAACGGGAGATATAAATACTCAGCCACTTAGTTGGACCTCAAGCAATAATGATGTTGTAACCTTCATAGAAGACAATAGCTCAGGCACATCCGTTTCTGAAAGCAATACTATTTCAAAAAAATTCATTGTAACGGCTCTAAGAACAGGAACTACGATTGTCACTTTACGCGCCGGAGAAAAAACTGTTTCATGCGAAGTCATAGTTGGCCAAAGAAACTTATCTTTCACTCAGGTTTTTGCTTCAAATTACGGCGACTATTATGATATTGAAAAAAATAGTTTTGATATGTATTTGCTGGAAAATACCCTAAGTGTTGATGATTCAGGCAAGCTGGTTGGAACCGGCACCATCTTATATCTTGATTTCATTGTTCCTCTTTCTTACAATACAATTCCTAACGAACAATTCTATATGTCAAATGAAGGTGCTGACAATACTTTCTTCTCCGGTGAAGCGATCGAATCAGACGGAGAGACCTATTTAATTGGAAGTCGAATCGAGACCTTTACAGAAACAGACGCCACTGTTTGGCTGATAAAAGATGGCCAATACACGGTGACCTCCGATGGCAATAATTTCCATATCGACGGTGATTTAATTACGGCAGATAACGAAGTAATTCATTTTTCATATGATGGAGCGATAGCTGTTGCTGATAAAAAAGAAGTTCCTGTGCAGCTTCATCCTGATTTTACAAAAGGCAGACTTATCTATTTTGGAGACGCTTACACCACCGGTCTTTCGAATAATTTTTTGGTCGACTTAGTCACTCAGGGTGTAAATTTCGAAGATTCTGTATTAAATGGAGAAATTCTTAGTATTGAATTCAATGCCCCGCTGACAGTTAAAGATTCGATTCCCAGCGGAACTTACAACATGCTCCCAAGAGATATTGAAACAAATGATATAGTGCCATACAGTTTGGTATTTGGCTATACCACAGACGATGGTTATAACTGGGGCACCTGGTATTACAGTACCGAGACAACTAAAAAGTTTAAAACAGGCAGCATGAAAGTGACGAAAACCGATGATCAATATAAAATTGACTACACTCTATATGACAGATTTGGCTCAAAAGTATCGGGAGAATACAATGGACCATTGACCTACTTTAATGCAATTCAGAAAGCTCCAAGCAATTCCTTTGCAGCAAAGGTGAAGAAACAAAAAAGCTCTAAAACTTTAATGGGCATTAATACTCAGAAGAAAATAAGTAGAGTGAAAACGTTTAGATTTGAAAGATAAATAGTAGAAATACAAAAGTTTTATATTGAAAAAAGAGGGTCACTAATTATATAAAAGAGGGCGAAATTACTACAAAAAGTAATTTCGCCCTCTTTTTATCGTCTTCATCTATCTAACCTACAAATTTTCGTTTTGATCATTCAAAAATATTAGTTTATTCCAGATAAAAGAATTTAATTATTTCTAAGATAATAACACCAAAATGGTTGTTATTTTTTATTTACGGCATTCATTTATGGCTTAGAAAACCTAATATCAACTTTTTAGAAAAGTTTATTGAAACAAACTACAATAAAATTCTTGTATATTGCAAATAATCAACAAGTTACAACATATATTACCAACCATTTTTGGCTATATGGCTTTCGAAGTATTCCGCTCTTTCTTAGATACATCAACATTAAAGAAAGATGCTTTCATAACAGATCACTTTTCTTGCCTTCTCAAAAAGCACTTGGCTTTACAAAGATTTTGATACACTGTTCAAATTAATTAAAATGATTATCCGCAAAGTGTCCTATTGTAAATTTTCGATTTAAAATCTGGAGTATAAGAAACGGCAGTAATAAGCAGTCTGTCGAATATTTTTTCTCCAAAATATCTTCTGTTGAATTTATAGCAGAACTCATTGAGATAA
>QKGU01000275.1 GCA_003250325.1 Paludibacter sp. | reverse complement strand
CAATAGCTTTACCAAAACCAGATGTAACACCTGTAATAAATGCTGTTTTCATAAATTATTTCAAACGATTTGAGGGTCCTTTATTATACTAAAATATTAATATACAGATATCCTGATAAATGAAATCGTAAATTTAAAATCGTAAATCGTAGATTATATGATTTACTCGTCTTTACCTTTTACATATTTCAAATCATGTCCCATGCGATTTTTCTTTGTCTGCATATAAAAGGCGTTATATTTATTCGGAACAATTTCGAGCGGCACATTTTCAACAATTGACAATCCATAAGCTTCCAATCCTATTCGTTTTACCGGATTATTGCTCATCAATCGAATCTTGGTCACTCCTACTTCACGTAAAATCTGAGCACCAACCCCATAATCTCTTTCATCAGCATCAAATCCCAGGTGAATATTGGCATCAACTGTATCCAATCCTTCTTCCTGAAGTTTATATGCTCTGATTTTATTCATCAGCCCGATTCCGCGACCTTCCTGATTCATATACACAACGACACCTTTTCCTTCTTTTTCAATCATTTGCATGGAAGTATGTAACTGCTCGCCACATTCGCAACGCATAGAACCAAAAATATCACCGGTAATACATGACGAATGTACTCTCACCAAAACAGGTTCATCTTCTTTCCATTCCCCTTTAATCAAAGCAACATGTTCCATACCGTTCGAAAGCTGACGAAAAGGAATTAATTTAAAGTCACCGTATTTAGTAGGCATATTTACCTTTTCACCTTTCTCCACCAACGATTCAGTTTTCAAACGATAAGCGATCAAATCCTTAATGGTAATAATCTTCAGATCAAATTTGTCCGCTATTTTCATTAATTGAGGAAGACGCGCCATTGTTCCATCTTCGTTCATGATTTCGATCAATGCTCCGGCAGGATATAAACCAGCCAAACGAGCCAAATCTACAGCCGCTTCGGTATGACCGGCACGACGAAGAACTCCTTTATTTCGGGCACGAAGAGGAAAAATATGTCCCGGGCGTCCAAAAGTTTCTGGTTTCGATTCAGGATCGGCAAGTGCTAAAAACGTAGCAGCACGGTCGGCTGCTGAAACTCCCGTAGTACAACCTTCAAGTTTATCGATACTAACTGTGAAAGGCGTCGAGTGAATGGAAGTATTTTTATCCACTTGCATTTCCAGATCAAGTTCGTTGCATCTATCCTCAGTAATTGGTGCACACACTAATCCACGCCCATGCGTAATCATAAAATTAATCATTTCAGGAGTCACTTTCTCAGCGGCACACACAAAATCACCTTCATTTTCGCGATCTTCGTCATCAACTACGATGACAAATTTTCCATCTCTAATATCGATTAACGCTTCATCGATTGTATTCAATGTCGATTTCATATATTTTTTATTTGATTGCTTTTTTAGTTTTATTCTAAAATAATTATTTCTTGAATCTCAGCTTACTCTTCAGTCCATTCCATATTTTTAGATAATGATCCGGATTGAATAAAGTTGCATCAACGACTGCTTTATAGGTAAGGAAAATGCCAATGGGCAAAAGAATAGCCGAGCTAAGCCACATACCTTCAAATGAAGTCCACAGTCCTTCGCGAGCCATTTTATAACCGGTATTATCGATAATGTAATAAACAATAAACATAATAACCGAAACTACCACAGGCAATCCTAATCCACCTTTACGAATAATTGCACCAAGCGGAGCCCCAATAAAAAAGAAAATAAGACAAGCGAACGAAAGAGTAAACTTTCTATGCCATTCCACTTCATGGCGACGAACATACATAACCGGCTCATTCAACATCATTTTGTTGAAACTTATTTGCTCTTTCATCGATCGGGCTTTCTCCATAGCCGAACTTGTCGCGCGTAGCATTTCTTCCTGCGAGAGGGAAACAAAAAGTGAGTCCGAATTATACTGCTCATCGTCAACTTTTAATGAATCTAACTGTTGCTCAGCAGAATACTCCCTACCCAGATAATGATGTCTCACAATTTCCATTCCCAGCTCGTGTCCCCTTGCATTTGCAATTTTCGTTACAGAATCGATAGATTGAGTCAACTGAGTAATGTTTTTACTTACATGCTGATCCTGCAACAATGTCTCATCGTACCGATTGAATTCGGTATCAAAATCCAGCAAAATTTCTTTCAACTTAAACGATTCACGTCGATACGGAACACTGGAAGGAGAATTGCTAATTCGTTGCTTTTTCAGGTTTTCAAAACTCTCGCCATCGTATAACGTTAGCAAAAGATATTTGTTGTCGGCAGTAAACTGAACTCTTCCCGAGTCAGCCACCATTACCGTAGCATTTTCGAATCCTCCAGTGTAATCATAAATCATCAAATTTTTCAGCAATCCTTTTTCTTTGCCGCGCACATAAATATTTATGTTGCTTATCCCGCTGTAAAATTCACCAACAGGAATATCAAATTCTGGAGATTTTTGTCTTAGTGAAAATATGAGTGTCCAGAGCTTGGTTTGGGATACAGGAAGGACATTATTCGAAAAATAAAATGCACCGATACAAACCAGTGATATAAAAATAATTAGCGGACGAATGATTCTGAAAAGTGAAACTCCGGCGGCTTTCATGGCTGTGAGTTCAAAGTTCTCACCAAGGTTGCCAAAAGTCATAAGGGAAGCCAAGAGAATTGCCAGAGGAAGCGACAATGGCACTAACGAGAATATCGCATAAATAAAAAATTCAGCCAATACAGACCAACCTATCCCCTTTCCTACTAACTCAGCCACATGTTTCCAAAGAAATTGCATTAATAAAATAAAAATGCAAATCAGGAATGTCATCAAAAACAACGTAAAAAAGCGCTTGAAGATATAAATATCTATTTTCTTGAGTCTGAACATGCTGTTTTTTTAAGAGCAACAAAATTACTGCAAAAAGTTCAATAATCCATTACCTGATAAGCGAAAATAGCTAAATATAAGCACGGCAATTTCTTAAAAATAAAAAAACCACCTGACATTCTGCCAAATGGTTTACTTAATATTCTATGTTTTAAGAAATATAAATTGATTATCAAATTCCGGTTTTTCGTTTCAATACTTCAACAGCTTTATCCCAAAGTAGTATCAAATCGCCTTTATCATCGGGTGTTGCAAAATCGGTAACTACCAAAGCAAGCTCTCCGGTAACCTGCAATCTTTCAATTTTCATTTCGAAAAAGTAATCGGTACCTTCATCTTCTTCCCACCTGAATCTGACGTATTCCGGCTGTTTGGAATCCAGATAAAATGCTGATTGATAATTCTGATCCCAATCAAAAGTATATTCTGTATCGTTTACCGTAACTCCATCGGCAAACCATTCCGAAAGTCCTAAAGGCGTACTGATTGAATTCCACAACACATTGACCGAAGCTTTTTTCAATGGATATTCAATAGTAATTTTTTTCTTTTTCATGATGTTAATTTATCACTTAGAGAAATATGAACAAATAATTTTTCACATTTCAATTTTGCGTTCGCAATGTAGCAATAATTATTTGAAAAAGCAAGACAAAAATCCAGTAAAAGAGCTTTTGTTCATAAGTTTATCCATTCAAACTTCCTTTTTCGAAACATAATGGAAGTAATTCTCTGACTTTGTCAATAACATATACTTTTTGCTTTCCGTAAAGAATAACCGTTATATCTTTTTCGAAACGTGTTTCTGTCTCGAGCAATACCTGACGGCAAGATCCACAAGGCGTAACAGGATCATTCAGAAAATCGCCATTGGTGAATGCTGCAATTGCTAATGCCTTTACCGGCACATTGGGATATTGTGCATTCGCATAAAACATAGCCACGCGTTCCGCACAAAGCCCTGAAGGATAAGCGGAGTTTTCCTGATTGCTTCCTGCGAAAATTTCTCCGTTTTCCAACTCAACAGCAGCCCCCACATAAAATCCTGAATAAGGTGCGTAAGCCTTTTCAATCTGCTCTTTCGCTTTATTTACCAGATTTTTGGACGATTCATTTAATTCATCGAAAGTGCCCATCGAGAAACTCGTTTCAACTATTTTCTTTTGCATAATATTTTTTATTTTGCCATCATATCTTTAATTTAAAATCTGAAATACAGACATTTAAATTAAACATTTATATTTTTCACAAATCTTAAAATTACAGAGTTGGCAAAAATATAAATTTTTCCTTTCTAATCGGTCTTTTTCGCCAATAAGTTTTAATTTTGTAGCAAATTACACATACAAATTTTAAATATGAAAATCGGCAGCAAAAACACCTTTATCATTATTTTCCTCTTTTTAAGCACGTTAATCTACGCCGAATCTCAAAGTCAGGCTTATTGGTCCTACATCGAAAAATACCACCAAATAGCTGAAAGACAGCAATCGGAACACAAAATTCCGGCAAGTATTATTTTGGCGCAAGGATTACTCGAGTCCGGTGCCGGCAAAAGCGAGCTATCCAGAGTTTCGAACAATCATTTCGGTATAAAATGTTCGGATTGGGAAGGTCAAAAGGTGTACTACGACGATGATGAAAAAGGCGAATGCTTTCGGAAATACAACAACGTGCTCGATTCGTATGAAGATCACGCCATGTTTTTGAAAAACAGAAAAAGATATGCTTCACTCTTCGACTTGAAGCCAACTGATTATGAAGGTTGGGCTTTCGGACTAAAAAAAGCAGGTTATGCTACCGACCCGGCTTATGCTTTCAAACTTATTTCAATTATCGAAAACTATAATCTACATCAATACGATACCGGCAAATATGTAGCTTCAACCAACCAAAAAAGTAACGATAAATCCGGAAAACAAAATTCAAAAGACGATTATTTTGGAGCAATCGGATCAATTTCGGCTGTTCAAAATCACGAAGTTCTGAAAACAAACGGAGTACGTTTCGTAAAATCATTGCCGGGGGACACATACAACACTATTGCCGAAGAATTCAATATGAGCGAAAAAAGAATTCGCTCGTACAACGAAGTTGGTTCTACAGTTCCACTCGAACCCGGAACGCGAGTATTTGTTTCAATAAAGAAACGGAAAGCAATGAAAGGTTTCGAAAATTATATTGTAAAAGAAGGAGATTCCATGTACAGTATTGCTCAGGATTTTGGTATCAAAACGGTAAATTTGTACAAGCTAAACAAAATGGATTTTTCTGAAGGTGCTAAAGTCGGGCAAGTTTTAAAGTTGAGATAAATTAGTTTAATGTAAGTGGTTTGTAATAAACGTCAAAACATCCGCAGGATTTTTGAACGTTTTAAGTTTATTAGCGAGATAAAACAATGCGAAAAAAAAATACTGAATTATTGAGTGACGTTATAAAACAAGTGTTGAAGCAACAACATTTGGAGAAACCTCTTTACGAGAAACGTCTGATAGAAGCCTGGCCTTTAGTTTTGGGAGATAATATTCTCAAATACACTTCCGACTTAAAAATCAGGAACAAAGTACTTTATGTTAGTCTTAGTTCCTCTGTGTTACGTCACGATTTGTTTTTATCACGCGAACAGATTAAAAATTCGCTAAACAAACAAGTCGGCGTTGAAGTAATTGTTGATATTGTATTCAAATAGCTGCAAAACAAATTAAAAATAATCAGACAATGGATTATCGTGAACATTTGGCGCAGCCACTTTCAAAAAGATTTGTAGATGTGCTGGTAATGGAGGTATTTTCCAAGCCTGAAGATTTTCCGGTTGTTTATCGTTTAATTTTTGACGAAAATATAAAAGTGGCGTGGCGGGCAGCCTGGGCTGTTCAAAAAATCAGCGAAAAACATCCTGAATGGTTCTCTGAAAAAATATTCCTCGAACTGACTGAAATATGCATCAACACAAAGCATGGTGGTTTGCATAGAGGCTGTCTATCAATATTATTGAATTTGCCAATTCCAAATTCCATTCCTGTCGAATTTATCAATTCTTGTTTTGAATGGATGATTTCACCACGCTTTCCTATTGCGGTTCAGGCACTTTCAATGAAATTATTATACCGGATTTGCCTTATTGAACCGGACTTTCTTCCTGAATTTAAAGCCTATCTCGAAAATGCGTCTCCCGATGATTATTCCCCCGGATTTATTTCTACTCGCAAGAATATACTCAAATTACTGAACAGCAAAAAGTTATTAAAACAAGACCAAAAGTATATCTAAAAAACCGCACACTTTAATAATAAAAGTGTTACTTTTGCGCCGATATTCCAGCAGCATTTTGCTGCTTCAAACTTAAGTTTAATTAAATCAAAAGTTTTTATGACTTTAAAGAAGAACATTCTGGCTTTACGACAAAAAAAGGCAATTGTTGAAAAAGGTGGAGGCGACAAAGCCATCGAGAAACAAGTTGCTATGGGTAAAATGACTGCCCGTGATCGTATTCTTGCATTGTTAGACGCCGGTTCATTTCATGAATACGACCTTTTCGTTGAACACGAAGAACGTAACTTTGGAATGGATGGCAAAGAATTGGCCGGAGATGGTGTAATTACCGGAACCGGAACAATTAAAGGCGCTCCAATTTGTATTTATGCTCAGGATTTTACCGTAATGGGTGGTTCGTTAGGACTAAAACATGCCCGTAAAATTACGAAAATTATGGATCATGCATTACGCATGAAAGTTCCATGTATCGGAATAAACGACTCTGGAGGTGCTCGTATCCAGGAAGGTATCGGAGCATTAGCTGGTTATGGAGAAATTTTCCTTCGCAATACAATGGCTTCGGGAGTAATTCCACAAATCTCAGTTATTCTGGGTCCATGTGCCGGAGGTGCAGTTTACTCACCTGCATTAACTGACTTTGTATTTGTTGTAGAAAACATTTCTAAAATGTTTATCACTGGCCCGAATGTAATTGAAACAGTATTAGGAGAAAAAATTTCACAAGAAGATCTTGGTGGCGCGCGCGTTCACGCAGAAATTACCGGAAATGCTCACTTCTATGCTCAAAGCGAATTAGAATGTTTTGAACAAATCAAACAACTAATATCTCTTATCCCTCACAGCAATCAGCAAAAAGCAGTAAGTGAAGAGCCTAAAAAGCCAAAATCAGGAAAAAATATTGAAAATATCATTCCTTCTGATCCAAAACAACCTTACGACGTTCGTGACATTATTTATGCACTTACCGACGACTCAAAATTCCTCGAAGTCCATGAGTTGTGGGCTACAAATATCGTTATCGGATTTGGTCGTTTGAATGGAGAAACAGTAGGTTTTGTAGCTAATCAGCCACTATATCTAGCCGGTGTACTCGACTGTGATGCATCAGATAAAGCCGGTCGTTTTATACGCTACTGCGATGCCTTCAATATTCCAATTATTACATTGGAAGATATGCCGGGTTATTTACCAGGTGTTGACCAGGAGCATGCCGGTGTAATTCGTCATGGAGCAAAAATGCTTTATGCTTATTCTGAAGCTACTGTGCCAAAAATCACCGTTATTCTTCGAAAAGCATATGGAGGTGGTTACATTGCCATGAACTCACGTCACCTTGGAGCTGACTTTATGTTGGCCTGGCCAAGTGCAGAAATTGCCGTTATGGGACCAGAAGGAGCTGCAAATATCATTTTCCGCAAAGAAATTATGGAAGCAGAAGATGAAGATGCAATGCGTCAACAAAAAGTGCAGGAATATATCGAGAAATTTGCGAATCCTTACGTGGCAGCATCAAAAGGTTATATCGATGCCGTTATTGAACCAATGGAAACCCGCGATATGATTCTTCATGCATTGGAAGTGTCTAAAAACAAAGACGATTATCGTCCGGCTAAAAAACACGGAGTTCCGCCATTCTGATTCATTTACGATTTAGTCATTTACGATTTACGATTAACTATAAATTATATAAAATAACTCGTAACTTGTAACTATAAAAAAGAATTATGCAAAAAGAGAAACCAGTATATACTGATTTTGCGGTAACAGCCCGTAAATATAAAACTCTTCTTACCAAAAAATATATCAACCGGAAACAATGGTCAAATCCTAGTCCGTACGAAGTTCAATCGATTATTCCCGGAACGGTTTTGAAAATTTTCGTTAAGGAAGGAGATATTGTGCAAGAAGGAGAAGCAATTTTAATTCTGGAAGCTATGAAAATGCAAAACAGAATTCAAATGCCTTTTACGGCTCGAATCAAAAAAATTAATGTAGCAGAAGGATCCAGAATTCCTAAAGATTCATTAATGATTGAATTAGAAGCTGTAGAAACTGAACAATAAAAAATAAAATCTTTATAAAACGGTCGACCATAATTTTGGTTGACCGTTTTTTTGCATTCAAAATGCTAGGAAGACTATTTTTCTGATAAAACTCTTAAAAGTCCTTCGAACGTTTTAAGGTTTTAGTTTTCCCGTTATTTCAACAAATAATAATGCACAAATCCCATTATTTCCATTGTTAACGCCACGCAAATATGAACGATAACGCCACCCCAAATATGGCGGGTTTGATAGGCAAGTGCGCCTAAAATATATCCACCGAACACAGAAGAAATGGTTTCACCTAACGGTTTCCCAAAATGAATAGCCGCATACATGGCGACCATGGGTAGAATCGCTTTTCGATCCAATAAACTCACCATCCCAATGACAAGAGCACCTCTGAAAATAAGCTCTGTCATTACAAAATCGACAGAATAAGTTGTTTCGAACATTAATGTATTGATCCATGCAGGCAACCCGAAAACACCTTCGTAAAGCCACGGACGAAATTGCGGATAAGCCTTCATGAAGTCTGGAGTAAATGACATCGCAATCAAAAAAGGAGACAGCATAAGAAACAACACTAAATAACCCTTTATATGTTTTGTATTCGACGCCAGTCCGTATAATCCCTTTATATTTTTATCAAAACTGACTTTAAACAATAGTAGCGGAAGAATAAAGAACATACTGCCTTTTAATTGTGACATTAAGCGCAAAACAAATAATTTCTCTTCCTGAAACAGAGAAGAAAACTCCCAATCTCGATAGCTGAAAAAACCTACACTAACTCCATACAAAACAATAAAAAACAAACTTTTGAAATAAAATTTTGAATTAGACAGAGTTTTAGTGTCTTTTCTCAATATCAAAGTTGGGATGGCGACTGCAAAATAAATTACCCCATAAAACAGAGGAAACATCCACAGCGAGTCTCCATTGAAATACGATTCACGTAAAAAACTCCCATAAAATCCGGTGTAATAATTCAAAAAAATACAGGTCGTAACAAACAAGAGAGTATAAAGATAAGCTGCAAGATGGAAGTCTTTTTTAGCAAAAGTAAAAATATCACCAAAAAGAGATTGAAGGGATTTTTTTAAAGTCATGTTTAAAGGAGTTGATTAATATAGTTATGAGTTATGAATTATGAATTATTAGTTAAGAGTTAAGAGTTAAGAGTTAAGAGTTACGAGCTATGAGTTATGAATTATGAATTATGAATTATGAGTTAAGAGTTATGAGTTATGAATTATGAGTTATGAGTTATGAATTATGAATTATGAATTATTAGTTAAGAGTTATGAGTTATGAGTTATGAATTATGAATTATGAATTATTAGTTAAGAGTTATGAGTTATGAGTTATGAATTATGAATTATGAATTATGAATTATGAATTATGAATTATGAATTATACAAATTTATCCAGTTCTAATCTCGTAAATTCCTGTTCAAAATTTGGAGTAAATATATCTTTTCCTAAAGCCGTTCTAATTTCCTCTAAAGTCCAGAATCGTCCTTCTGAAATTTCTAATGGATCAGGTAATATTTCCTTGTCATAAATACAATAATAGCTATGCACCAACTCAGCTTCTTTATCCGAAACAAATTTATATCGCCCGATAAAAACCGGATCAAACTCAAAAATGCTCAACTCCTCTCCTACTTCACGCTTCAACGCCGCTTCTATTTCTTCTCCATAATCGACGTGACCGCCTACCGATGTATCCCATTTCCCAGGTTGAATATCTTTATCCATACTCCGTTTTTGCAGGTACAGTTCGTGAGATGAATTGAATACATGAAGGTGAACAACCGGATGCAATAAAAAGGTTCCGGAATGACATTCTGTACGTGTCGCTTTCCCTACTACAAGCCCATCTTCAGTAACAAGTGGGAAATACTCAATCTTCATAAAAGTTCAATTATTAAAATATCGTACAAAATAAATAAATTAATACTTAATTTAAACATACTAATCGATT
>QKGU01000422.1 GCA_003250325.1 Paludibacter sp. | reverse complement strand
ATGAAACTACAGAGGTGGAAATTGTTGAGTTTCTCCCGGTTGAGGAAGTCAAAGAAGAAATTCAGGAAAAAGAAGAGGAAATCGCTGTAGCCGAAAACATTGAGATAAAAGAAGTTTCGGAAGTAATTACTTCTACGAAGATAGAAACAAAAACTACGGTAGAAGATACAAAGAGGACTATTTTAGCTGAAAAAATCAGTTCGCATGTTACTTCGCGTAACGATTCGCTTTCCAAAGCAGACAACTCGTTAAGTTCTACGTTAGCAAACAAAAAAATCGATGACATTAAGCAGGCCATCAACATCGGCGATCGGTTCCGTTTCCAACGCGAACTTTTCAAAGGGAATGGCGAGGATATGAACAAAACGCTCAATTATATCAATCAATTGGCAACGTTGGATGAAGTCCAGTCTTTCCTAAGCTCGAAATATGGTTGGGAACATGGTAATGATACGGTTGAGGACTTTTATCAGATTGTAAAAAGAAGATTTATATAATATAGTTTGTAAAGTTATAAAGTTCATAAAGCTGAAAGTTTGCATCTTGCACTTATGAACTTTACAAACGTTTAACTTATCAGTTTTTTAATGAAACTATACGTAGTGCCGACACCGATCGGCAATCTTGACGATATGACTTTCCGTGCCATAAGAGTGTTGAAAGAGGCCGATTTGATATTGGCGGAGGACACGCGAACCAGCGGATTTTTACTCAAACATTTTGAGATTAAAACGCCTATGCAGTCGCATCATAAATTCAACGAGCATAAATCGGTGGAAAGCGTGGTGGCACGCATTAAAAATGGTCAGATTGTAGCATTGATTTCCGATGCAGGAACGCCGGCTATTTCCGATCCGGGATTTTTGGTGGTGCGGCAATGTGTGGAAAACGGAATTGAAGTGGAGTGTCTCCCCGGAGCTACGGCATTTGTTCCGGCATTGGTCGCTTCCGGTTTACCAAACGATCGGTTTTGCTTCGAAGGTTTTCTTCCTCAAAAGAAAGGACGTCAGACCAAATTGAATGAATTGTCGAAAGAAAAACGCACTATGATTTTTTACGAATCACCTTTTCGTTTGGTGAAAACACTGAGGCAACTTTCGGAAGTTATGGGAGCAGAGAGAAAAGCGTCTGTTTCTCGTGAAATTTCGAAACTTTTCGAAGAAACTAAAAGAGGAACACTGAGCGAATTAGCACAATATTTTACCGAAAATAATCCGAAAGGAGAAATTGTAATAATTGTTGCAGGATTTGAAGAATAGCATTACCTTTGCACTTGAAAAACCTTGGCGGAAATTATTGAAATTGTTGGAGTTAAATAGCTATTATTCCCTCCTGCAAATCAGAATTCCCAAGTGTCATTTATCTGAATCAACGTTTAATTTTTTTCAAATATTCTCCGAAAATGAAATCAAACATTTTCCTATTGTTCGTATCGATTGTGCTGCTTACTTCATGCGGAAAACAGTCGTCAGATTATCAACGGTTACAAGACCAAAATGATTCGCTTCGCAATGCCAAACTTGAACTTCAAAAAGAAGTGGACGGTTATTTTTCGGCAATGAATCAAATTGAGCAAAATATTGAAAAGATAAAAACAACTGAAAGCAGTATTTCCATTCAGCCGGTAGGACAGGAGTTAGACGAAGATAGCCGCTCGAAAATAAATGAAGATTTGGCTTATCTGAACGAGATGTTGCAGTCGAACAAAGACGAACTGGCCCGACTAAAAGCAAAATTGAAAAAGAGTGCTTTTAAATCAACTGAACTGGAACGTACTATTACGCGACTGACTCAACTACTCGAAGAAGAATCTACAAAAATATCTTTATTAGAGACTCAACTTGCAGAAAAAGATTCGCTTATTACTCAACTGAATTCGACAGTAGACGACATGGGCAAAAATATCGAAAACCTTTCGACAGAGAATAAAGAAAAACAAGTGAAAATTTCGGAACAGGATCAGGCAATACATACTGCCTGGTATGTTTTTGGAACGAAAAAAGAGTTGAAAGAACAGAAGATCATTACTTCTGATGGACTGTTCAGTCCGCAACGCGTTTTGCAGGGCGACTTTAATAAAAACTATTTTGTGCGTATCGATGCCCGAAATACAAAGTCAATTCCCTTGTATTCTACCCGAGCAAAAATACTTACCAATCACCCAAAATCGTCATATACTCTGGAAAAACAAAATGGGAATTTTGTTTTGTTGATTGTGAATCCTTCCGACTTTTGGAGCGTAAGTAAATATCTTGTTATTGAAGTGGATTAAAGAAAAGCATTTAAGTCGTTGCAAGCTACAAGTCAAAGGTCGAACGTTGAATATCGTTGGACAACAAACGATAACTATTTTTAGCAATTGTCCCTTTTCTTCGTTTCATTGTTTTCTTGTAACTCGTAGCAAGATTCTTGTAACTACTTACAAATTCAATGAATTTGATTTAATAGGAACATAAAATGCAAATAGCTTGTTTCAAATCTTATCTATATTATTCTATAAATTTGTTGTTGAATAATAAGAACCCAATATTCTGCCAGCACTGTAGTAGTTGGCAAACAATCCTGCTGAAGCAATTCTGAAATTAAATACCAACGTTGCTTCCCCCAGAAAATGAGAAGTGGAAAATGGAGCTGAATATGCCGCCTGATTGTCGGTTGTTTGCACGATGCTTTTGTAAGGAATAAACCAATACCCTTCCGTTCTTATGTGGAGTTGTTTGGAAAGAGAATAAATTGGTTTAAGTCCAAAAGCCGCAAATTGATTTGCGCTGAAATTCCCGCTGAAAATAGTCATGCTGTGCGGAGTTGGTTTAAAAGCCGGAGCCTGTATCAAACTCACGGTGTAATTGTAATTGTCCAATAATTTTCTGCTTGAGTATGCAAATTCGGCATACGTTCCTAACGTAATTTTGGATGATAATGGGTAATAATGATCATATCTTGCTCTGAACTGAACCCATAAATCGGTTTTTGCAGGAGTAGTATTTGTGGTTTGTACTCCTGTTTTGAAAAACTCGCTGCCACCAAGTAATTGCAAAGATGCAAAATGGTTGTATCCTTTTGTAGGGTACATCAGATCGTTGAGCGTGTAATTTTCAATACGCCCATAAACACTTCCCAGCGAAAAAATACTT
>QKGU01000380.1 GCA_003250325.1 Paludibacter sp. | reverse complement strand
AATACACTCCATTCGTTCATTACTTCCAGCCCTTGCTTTTTCCAACGCACCGTTCGGGCAAAAAAATGCGCCAAACCAGCTGCCGGCAGCACCCGTCCACCGCGCTCCGCGCTTCCTGTGTCCGGGGCACTCGCTCCACTCGCATAGGCTCGCACACAACGCACAGGCTGCATACTTCGTTCCGTTTCTCTACACTCGCATTTGCCTTGCTATCCACGCACGCTCAAGGCTGTTTTTACTATTCGGTTTAAACCTGCTTCTCCCACGCCAACCCCCGACCACCCACCCCTAAGAGAATTGCAGTTGATGTTTAATTCTGAATGCAATTTGTGTTTAATGTTTTCTTGGATGCTTTTTTATCCAATTTTCAGCCTGCAACAGCAGTTCTTCTTTAGTGTACCTTATTTCACTGTTAATCCAATTATTGATTTCACTCTTCTTAAAATACAACCTTTTCCCACTCTTATAATAAGGGAATTCTTTTGAAGCGCATTTACCATAAATTGTTTGTCTTGCTATCGTCAAATAATCCGAGAGTTGCTCGACTGTCATTATTTCTTCTGTTACTTCTTTAAGAATGGGTGCTTTTGCCATTTTTAGTAATTCAGCAAGTTGATTTTCAATGTTTTTGAGTCTTTGTTCGATAATTTCAAAAGGATTTTCCATTTCATGTAAAATTTTATTGTATGATATATACGACAAAAAAAATGTTCACAAAGATAACAGCAATAAAATAAGTCAGTAAAGGTCAAGCCCTACGGGTTTTTGTCACAATCTCCACACCTCCCGTTGGTCGGGTAGTATTCTGACAAAAAACCTTGACAGCCTTAACGCTTCATTTCATTTCGCTTTTTCTTGCAGTAAGAGGTGGTTTACATTTTCTTTTCGCTTTTCGTGTTTTTTTGCGAAGGGCAATAGAGCCGTAGCAGCTTATGTATTCAACCTCTAATCTTTTTGGTTTATGTGTACTTTTATTTTAAAATCCTACAATCCGAATGCAGAAATTTCAAAACCCCATTTTTTCATTCTCAACAAAGGAAATAACAGCGGAAAACCGCTTATTTCCCCATGTCCGAATTGTTTCTCAATCCAATTCAACTGCAACCAAGACAAGGAACAGGTTTTCTGGCTGCTTTTCTGTCTTTGGCAGGCAAACGCCTTTTATCCATTTTTGCGTGGCTCAGTTATTCCGTTTGTTGTTTTGCGTGATATGAAATCATTTATTAATGAAAATTGGCAGAGAGCAGCCAATCAGCCCAAGCAGTTTCAAAATATGGTCGAATCCTTTCAGGCTATCAACAAAGTCGAAAACCAACTTAAGCAAAACCTGAAAGCAATTGATAAGGCAAAAAGAATGTTACTTTATCAGTTTGTTAGGTAGGCTGGAAAAGTCATGGATAAGCCTACCATAAGTCATACATAAGCCTACCATAAGCCCACCCAATAGAAAAAATCTATAAATACGAGTGGGCGCAAAAAAAGCCCCACTTTCCAGTGGAGCTTCAATACTAAATTCGGGCATTTAATCAAAATACATTTTTGATTTTCATGCTATTTCCTACAGAGAATACAAAATATTCAGTTCCTACTTTTTGATAGAACTCAATTCCGACACAACTCAACAAACTTACGTTTTCGGTCATGGTGGGAGCTCCATTTAATGCACTAATTACCGAAACTTCGGGAGTTGTACCAGGAGCGATTTCAATGTAATCTGAATACACAACCTTTGAAAGTTGATTTAATGCCGGTTCGATAGGTTCGTAAACCTTAGTCAAAGCATTATAAGCATAATCAGAGATTACAGAAATAGAGTTCACGAAACGGAAGTGTGTTGCTCCGGAAGGTGCATTTAGCTGTTTGAGCGTTTCAAATGCTTCTACAGTCAGCGTTACACTATTGCGGTCAGCAGTAGCTACGGTTTCAAGATCTCCGGTAAAGGAGCCTTCCACAGTGTTGTTGCGGTTGAAGTTCAATCCAATTAAATGCTGAGGAACAGCAGTAATCAAAATTCCACGTACACCACGAGCTTCTGATTGATCTTCCAGATTGATTTTTTTAATGATACCAGTCAAACGCCCGGTGAACTGAGGGTCGCTCATGGTTTTCATTAATTGTGCCTGTCCTGCGCGAATTGCTTTGCCTACTGTTGCACAGCCTGCAAATTCATTCATATTTTCACGAGTTCTCACGAACGATGCACCGTTCTTGATTTGTTCTGCAGTAGCTCCACCGTTCAATCCGGCAAAGTTTCCGCTCATTCCTTTGATTTTAAAGTGCCGAATGTCCCCAATCGTCCCTTTGTACTTTACGTGTCCAAGTTGTCTGGCCATGGCTAAAATATTTTTGAGTTTGATAATCCACTATTGAATTATTCATGCTCACAAAAATATTTACTTGTACCAAATAACGAAACAGGAAATCTGACGTATCAAAAGGAGATTGAATGTAATTGAACCAAAGACATTATAAATCAATCTATATTGTAAAGGCGATAGATGTATTCATAAAATTATAGCCATTCAGGACATTACGGAGCCTTTTGATCACTTACAATGAGATAGTCTAACAAACTACTATGTGCTGTAATTAAAGGCAAACAGCGAAAGGAATGTGCTTTGAGAGGTTGTGCGTTGTTTTTGGTGCAAATATGAATTACTGAAACAATAAAATTCAAAGTTGAGAAAAATGTTTCAGTAGTGTTTCAGTAGGCAAAAGAAAA
>QKGU01000322.1 GCA_003250325.1 Paludibacter sp. | reverse complement strand
AAAAATATATTTACACAAAAAAATAAATTAAGTTATGCAGGATTTACTCACACGAACTATCGATTTAAAAAATGGACAACCCGAAGAAAAAAGAAAAGAAATTCTCGACTATTTTTTAAAAACATGGGCTATCGACGAGAAACTCTACACTCAGTTAAAATCAGACGAAGTTTTCTACCATAGAGGCGATCCGTTACGACATGTATTGCTATTTTATTTGGGTCATACCGCAGTGTTTTTTATAAATAAGTTGATGCTCGCCAAAATAATAGAAACGCGCATCAATCCTGAATTCGAATCGATTTTTGCCATTGGTGTCGACGAAATGAGTTGGGACGATCTGGACGAAAAACATTATAAATGGCCAACGGTGCAAGCCGTGCGCGACTATCGCAATAAAGCAAAAGAAGTTATTTTAAACATCATAGAAAATGCACCATTAACCTTACCCACAAAATGGGACGATCCGTTTTGGATAATTCTAATGGGCATCGAGCACGAACGTATTCATTTGGAAACATCGTCCGTCCTTATCCGCCAACTACCATTAGATGAAGTTGTTTCGGGAGTGTTCGGAGAAATTTGCGATGAACGTGGAGTAGCACCGAAAAACGAATTTGTTCCGGTTTGGGCTTCGGAAATAAAATTAGGAAAAACCGAAAATCATCATTATTACGGTTGGGACAATGAATACGGAACTCATATCGAAAAAATAGACGATTTCCGCACCTCGAAATATCTCATTTCCAATGGCGAATTTCTCGGTTTTATGAAAGATAACGGATATCAGAATAAGGATTTTTGGACGGAAGAAGGCTGGAACTGGAAGAATTTCAAACAAGCCGAGATGCCACTTTTCTGGAGAAAATACGGAGAAGATTTTAAGTTGAGATTGGTAGCTGAAGAAATTGCAATGCCATGGAACTGGCCGGTGGAAGTCAATTACCTGGAAGCAAAAGCATTTTGCAACTGGAAATCGGCCCAAGAGAGAAAAAATTTCCGACTCCCTACCGAAGCCGAGTGGTACCGTTTAACCGAAATGGCCAATATTCCAGACAAAGACAGCTGGGACAACGCTCCCGGAAATATCAATCTGGAATATTTTGCATCACCCTGCCCTGTCGACAAATTCAAAAACGGTGATTTATACGACGTGATTGGTAACGTGTGGCAATGGACCGAAACTCCGATAACCGGTTTTGCGGGTTTCAAAGTACATCCGTTGTACGACGATTTCTCGACTCCTACTTTCGACGGTAAACACAATCTGATTAAAGGTGGTTCGTGGATTTCAACCGGAAACGAAGCTACCCGCCATGCGCGCTACGCCTTCCGACGCCATTTTTATCAACATGCCGGATTTAGAATCGTAGAATCGGATAAACCATTGGTAATCGACAACGATGAATACGAAACCGACATTGAGGTGGCCAATTCGTGCGAAAATAATTGGGGCGATAAATTTTCCGGTTCAATTGGTTTTTCAAAAAAACTCGCTGATTTTGTGCTCGAAACTGTAAAAGACACACCGGTAAAAAATGTTCTTGATTTGAATGCCGACACCGGCAGAATGGCTTTTGAGCTGGCTCCTTATTTCGAAAAGATAACGGCTATAGATTTCTCGGCGCGTTTTATCCGAATGCCAATTCAGTTGCAGGAAAAAGGATTTATCCGATATATCGTAAAAGATGAAGGAGAACTTGTTTTCTACCGCGATATTGTTCTCGAAGATTTCGGATTGGGAACAAACAAGGAAAATATTTTGTTTATGCAGGATAATGCAAACAATTTGAAACCCATTTATACGAATTACGACCTGATAGTTGCTCCCAACTTACTTGAAGAACTCACCTGTCCGATTCTATTCCTCCAGAGCATTCACGAGCGCCTGAACGACAATGGAATATTGATTCTGGCTTCGACCTACGATTGGGAAAAGAATGATATAAAACGGGAACATTGGCCGGGTGGATTCAAAAAAGATGGCGAGCCGGTCACTTCTTTCGAAGGTATTAAGGAAATACTTTCCGCCCATTTTAAATTAGAAAAATCACCGGTGGAAATAAAAAATATCATTCGCAAATCTTCCAGAATTTCCGAGCAATGGAATTCGGAAGTCAGCGTATGGAGAAAGATTTAAGTAGCTGGTATCGAAATTACATTTTTTTCTGAGAATTAATTTTTACCTTTGTGCCCCATTAAAACACATAATTATGAGCCCGTTTAAACATTACAAAATTGCTGTTTGTGCCGATCATGCCGGATTTGAGTTGAAAAATACAATTATTGAATACCTCAAAGGTGAAGGAGCGAAAAAAGTAAAAGATTTCGGGGCTTTTTCCGCCGAAAGCAGCGATTATCCCGATTATGCGCACCCTATGGCTTCGGCTGTTGAAAATGGAGAATATGATTTTGGCATTTCTATTTGCGGAAGCGGAAATGGCATTAGTATGACTGTAAACAAACACAAGGGCATTCGTGCGGCATTGTGCTGGAATGCAGAAATTGCTTCACTGGCCCGTCGTCACAACAATGCAAATGTTCTTTCGTTGCCAGCCAGATTTATTACAGAAACGGAAGCATTGAACATGGTGGACACTTTCTTTATGACTGATTTTGAAGGCGGAAGACATCAAACGAGAATTGACAAAATCCCTTGCTGATAAACCTATTATTTTTATATCAACTTTTCCGTCTTTAAAACGATGGAAAAGTTTTATTTTGTA
>QKGU01000156.1 GCA_003250325.1 Paludibacter sp. | reverse complement strand
CCCATTTCGTCCATTTTACGACGGTAAAATGCCACATTTTGATAAACATGTTGTACTAACTGTTTTAGCCGCTCACTCTGCAATGCCCGCATATCTTCACGGCTCATGCATTCAATTTCCTTATTCCAGATCATATCAAATTTTAATGTTAACTTTACTTACTTTAAATCCTCTTCGCTGATTAGCTTCAATTGGTTGAACTGAATTACTTCCCTCGCTTTTTCGGACTTATCCACACGAAGAATAAGAATGGATTTACTTCCAAAGCTGAACGCATACACATATTCAATCGCAATGTCGGCCGCAGTAAATAAATCCAAAATATGGGACATTGAGCCCGGAGCAGCATTCATTTCGATGGAAATTATTTCATGAACACGAACTATAAAACCGGCTTCGTGCAAAACTTTAAAAGCTTTTTCAGGATTGGAAACTACAGCGCGCAATAAGCCATAGTCACTTGAGTCGGCAACCGTCAGAGCAATAATATTAATATTATTTTTAGCTAGAACAGATAAGATTTCATTTAAATGCCCGGTTTTGTTTTCGAGGAAAACGGAAAGTTGGCGAATTGTCATAATATTAGTTGTTTTTTTGTGATTTTCGATTGGCAAATTTAAAAAATTAATGCTTACAGAAACATAAATTCTTTTTTTATTTAATAAAGAGCAGTCAATTTAACAAAAAATAATTAACCTAAAACTACGGTATCTTATAAAAATATAGTATATTTGTTATGTCTATTTTTTACATATTTTCCATTAAAATATTTCTTCAATCTCTAGAGAATCATCTATAAACTCAAAAAAAAAGAGAAATATAGACACCAATTTTAAACACAAACACAAACACAAACACAAGATAAGTAATTAATTATTAACTATTTAAGACTTTCAAACTTTTAATCTATGATCAACACATAACATTTTATAAAATTATTGGTACACTGTTTGCTAAGGGATTTTTCGAGAAGAATCCTTAACAAACAACATCAATAAATAATATAATTTTGATTAAAACTATGAAAGCTCGCTTATTTGTGTACGCATTAGTCATACCCTTTTTCTTTGGATGTAGTCATGCAGCCAAAAAGAATTTCCATCTGTCTGACAAGGAAGAAGCCAGTAAGGAATTTAAGAAGTCGCTGGATAGTGACTTCAGTATTTATTTGTCGAATTTTGACCGGTCAGAATTGCCGATTAAAATAAACACTTACAATCTCAAACCCGGGAAATTAAAAGAGTTCGACAGAAAGAACTCAAATTTCACCGATGAATATTCATTAGCACTTGCACAAATTCCCACCTCAGGAAATTACATTGCAACTATTACACTGAAAAAACTCGACTCGTATACACCGGTATTAACCACATACGATTTAACTGGTCAAATCATCGACAGCAAGTTACTCTCCTTAGAATACGTCGCATACCAAAACCCAAACAACGACAGAGAAATTGTTTCCATCGACAACAATCTTGCAATCTGCATTACTGATACAATATATCGATTTGAAGCCGAAAACGCCTCATTTAAGAATACAGATTTAAATTCTGAAAATGACTACATTATTCAGATTAAAGGACAAATATTAGATAATGGAATTATTGAACTCACTAAAGAAGTCTGTTTAAATGAACACAACAACAATTAATTGGATTCTCATTTATTTCTTTTCAATTCCCTTTTGGGGCTGTCAACCAAAATCAAATAACAAGCAAGAAACAATCGTTAAAGCTGATTCAAGTGCAGTAAAGACAGATTCCACAAAAAAAAATCTTTTACTGGAAAACTACGCTAAGTTTTTATCTCAACTAGATAGTACTGATGTAAATTCAAACACAACAGCAACCAATAAATACACTGAACTATTTGGACAACAATCCGATGCAGTTTGTGATTCTGCATTTCTTGAATTTGACACATTCTACTCTCGACTCGAAAGAGGATTGAATGAAAAGCACTACAAAGACACAACTAATTACGATGCATTTGTATACACAGAACCTGGGACTCAAATACCGAAAAAACTAATCAATTACCGAAAAAATCTTCAGAAAAACGGTTTTGATATTAATTCGGAAGAAGGAATAACCTACATAATGCAGGATCGCAACTTTATTGCTAAACATTTCTATCCATACCTTTCACAAACAATGAAAAAATATCAGATAAAACTAAATATAGAGAATGCGGAAGGATTTGTAAGTGATGCATCAATCATTATTTCACCACAAAACTTAGTCGAGAGAATAATCTGGTATGAGAAATTTATTTACGAAAACCCGACTTTTATTTTTATAGAAAACTGCAGAACGACTTTAAAAACCTATCAAACTATTTTATTTACTGGCATTGACAATACTCCGGTTTTCAGTTTTAACGCCCCTGATAAAATCACTGATTATTATCATGAGACCTACGAATATCTTCATTCTAAATATCCCGGATCAAGAACAAGCAATCTGATAAAACCATATTATAACGCAATATTAAACAACAACATAAAAGAATCTGAAGCAATAGTTTCAAAATACAAGAAAGATAATGTAATATTTAATTACTAACCGAAAAACATTTTTTTATTTATTCAATAGTCCGTTAGAAAAATATAATAATTAAGCGGCTTTCGTGCCGAAATACAGTAGTTCTTTGACATGGTGGTGACTTTTTAGGGTTTTAGGTTTTATACCGAAAGTCTCAATAAATCGGTTTAACAGAAACGCATTGT
>QKGU01000170.1 GCA_003250325.1 Paludibacter sp. | reverse complement strand
CAAAAAGGACAACTCAAATGAGTTGTCCTTTTTTGTTTGTTATTCTTAGTAAATGTCATTTCAAAAAATCTACTATTATGACAAAAATCTAGAACTTATATTGAAATAATTAGCAAAAAAATGAAACATATTTAACTTATTCGTGTTATATGTGTTTATTTAGATAAAGTTGAAGAAAAATGAAAATCAACAAAATGCATTTTCTTGATGCAACCCGTCTTTTGACCATCGGTGAGAACCAACTGACATTCCAGTTTATGCGAGATAATCAGTTGAACAAAGAGATCATTTTGCCTGCGGGTTACCAGTATCTTGTTGAGCGTTTTTTCAAGCATGATATTCCTACCGATTCGGAAACGGAATACGCGATTAACTATATTGAAGATGAGTTAATGAGTAATACCGAATTACAAAATAATCAGGAAAACCTGTATTCTGCAGATAAAAAACTCATTAACATCTTTCACAAAAATGGCATCGAGGCTCATTATCAATCACGTAAAAGTATCGAAGATCTTTTTAGCCAATATGCCCGGGTTATAATAGGCGCATCTGCTTCTGAGTTACAGACCAACATTACCCGCGAAGATTTTGCAACCGTTTTGGTATTACGAGAAATAATGCATCATCTCGACTTTGAGGCTTTAACGCTGATTGAATAGTTTTTTTCGCTTGAATGACGAATTTCTTCTGATAATATTATCAGAAGATTTTTTTATTAAAGCCTTTAATGCCAAATATTAAAATTTTAACAACAACTTAAGCCAAAGTAAGCATATTATATTTAACTTTGATTTTTATTCATCGCAAAATGCTCTAAGTTAAATGAATCTAAAAGCAAAGCAAATTGCCCGTAACATTACGGTCGGAATCTATGTTCTTATCATACTCGGCACATTTTCTATTTAGCTTTTTTAGGGAAATCTTTCTATAAGCTTTCTATTGAAGAAAGATACTTCCACCCACAATATGAATTACTCAAACCAAGCGGATTTATCGGACACGGACTAGGAATTATCGGAAGTATTTTAATTTTGGCCGGAATGTTAATTTACATCCTTCGAAAAAGACTGACGGCATTATCACGTTGGGGACGATTAAAAAATTGGCTTGAATTTCATATTTTTCTCTGCACCTGGGGAACTATAATGGTACTTTTCCACACCTCTTTCAAATTTGGAGGAATTATTTCCGTTGGATTCTGGACTCTCGCTGTAGTTTGGTTAAGCGGTTTTATAGGGCGCTATCTATACATCCAAATACCGCGTACGATTGAAGATCGGATAATGACACTTAACGAAGTTATTGAGTTGAAAAATAAGAATATCGAGTTATTATCGACAAAATACCACATTTCAATTTCTGATATTTCAAGAAAAGAAATCTCGAAAATACGCCTCAGACTTTTGGCTGAGAATTTTTCGAAAAAAGAGATACGAAAAGCTGTAAGATTGGCGTTAAATGAAAAAATACTGGAAGGGCGAATCAAAAGACTGGAACAAATGCTCAAAATTTTTCATTACTGGCACATTGCGCATGTTCCTCTCACAGCTTTAATGATTTTTATTCTCATAATACATGTTAGTGTCGTTTTATTTTTTGGATATAAATGGATTTTTTGAATGGAAGTAGCAATTGAAGAAGTAATAATTTACGGAGTTTTACTGCTGGTTGCAGTTATTATTATGGTTCTCTATTTACGACGTAAGAATAGAAAATCAATAATAGCTGAAAATAAAATTGTTCAGGCTAAAGAAGATGGCTTGTACGAACCTGTTTCGCTATACCCTGTAGTAGATTCCACCCGTTGTATCCAAAGTGGCGCATGCATAAAAGCCTGTCCCGAACACGATATTCTGGGAATAATAAATGGTAAAGCAACAATTATAAATGCTGCACAGTGTATCGGCCATGGAGCTTGCTTCCTCGCCTGCCCTACCGAAGCAATAACCTTGAAAATCGGCACTGAAAAGCGTGGTGTGGAGCTTCCGCACATCCAACCAAATTTTGAAACAAATGTGCCCGGAATTTTTATTGCCGGTGAGCTGGGCGGTATGGGATTGATTCGAAATGCAGTGAAGCAAGGACGCGAAGCAATGGAAAGCGTTACCAAAACCATTTCGAAAAAACACAACGGACAATACGATGTCATTGTCGTGGGAGCCGGTCCGGCGGGGATTTCGGCAACTCTGACTGCAAAAAAAGAACATTTGAACGTTCTTACGTTGGAACAAGACACATTGGGCGGCACAGTGTATAATTACCCACGATCAAAAATAATTATGACTCACCCAATGGAGTTGCCGCTTTATGGGAAAGTAAAACTTACTGAAACATCGAAGGATGAGCTGTTGCAGTTGTGGAAAAAAGTACTTACTAAAAATGAGCTTACTATCCGCGAAAAGTCGAAAGTAGCGGACATTCAAAAAAACAATGATATTTTTGAAGTAAAACTGCAAAGCGGTGAGACATTTACCAGTAAATCAGTTTTACTAGCTCTCGGACGGCGGGGGACACCACGAAAACTAAATATTCCAGGAGAAGAAAGTCAAAAAGTGACTTACCGACTGTTGGATGCAGAACAAATTGAAGGCAAAAGAATCACCATAATTGGCGGTGGCGATTCTGCTATCGAAGCAGCACTTTTATTGGCAAATAAAAATAAAGTTAGTCTTTCGTACAGAGGTGAGAAGTTCGTTAAGCTAAAAAAACGAAATGCAGAGCTGATCCATAATGCCGCAATAGCAGGACTGGTTGAAATTTTATATAATACCGAAGCTCAGAGCATTGAACCGGATCAGATTGCGCTAAAGCAAACAAAAACAATTGAAATTATTCATCTCGAAAACGATCTGGTTTATATATTCGCCGGTGGAGAATTACCTGCAGAGTTTTTGAAAAAAGCAGGCATCCAAATGAATACCAAGTTCGGTGAAGTGATAATGAAACATCAGCGAGATTAATGACATTGGATATTTCTAAAAATGATCTATAAAACAAGAAACGGCAGATAAAATATCTGTCGTTTCTATTTATTCAATTGTTTGCGAAATCATCACACATCCATAAAATGTACCACTACTTTATCTATAGTTTTATCTCTTTTAAAAATTGTAGAGCTTTGCTCAGTAGATAAAGAAAGACTTTCTGAGAAAACAGAACTTCCATTTGAATAGAATTCAATTCCATTTTTGCCGTCTATTTGATAAACAAATGGAATAGAACAGTAGCTGAATTTTAAATGTGGATATTCATTTTGGCTATTTGGAAGAATAAATTCCTGACGATACAGCATATCTTTCTTTATTCCAATTTTCCCGTTTTCAACTGTAATTCCTAATTCAAAGAATCGACTGATCACGTCTTCCTTTACCTGTCCTGTCATACCAGGTTGTTGTACGCCAGCCATCATAGGCGTATGCGAATATGGATCGAATGGGAAAGAGCCATATTCAGCAGGAGACTTGTGTGCTCCAATGCCAGCTTTTACTTCGGCATAGTGTTGCTTGAGCTTATTAATAATCGAAGAATCTTCTTTATCTAAAATTGCTAATTTAATATTTTCACCGATGGAAAGAAGCAATTTGGACACCATATGCCAGTAAATACATCCCAATCCTTCGTATTTGTAGAAAGTCCCCGAACGGCCAGTGAACGACTGATGGTCAAATATTCTTTCGTATAATTGTTCTATTTCTGCTTTTTCTACATTTGAAATATCAATCTCTGAAGTCGCTTTTAATTTATCCAAAGCTGCAGTTAAAAATGACGCGTTATTAAAGCCAGCATTAAAATGATATTTGCCTTCCTTATCTTTTACAATAATGCTTGTATTCCCTTGTTCGATCAGTTTATTTAGTAGCGGAATGCGATTGACTTCCTTTTCTGGAATTTTGTTTTTGTCAAGGAAAGAAGGTAATTTCTTGTTTGGATACAGGATATAACTCTGTTGATCTGGGCGGTACAATGCACTTGAACGCAATGATTCGAGCAGTTCTACCACTTGAGAACCAGATAACTTTCCGGAACTTAATACCGAAACCTGTCCTTCAAGCATTTCGTACAAATAACGAATGGAAATTTCATCTTTTGAAAAACTCACCAGATTGTATGCATGATACATATCATCCGAACGTTTATTTTTCTCGATGGATTGGTCGATATATGATAAAACAAGAGAAAAGAAATTATCTAATTCACGGTCTGTTATTAATTCTATTTCCCCTGAAAATCCATTATAAATTTTATCGCGATAGATGTTTCCGGCACGACCTAGTTCATCTACTACAATTCGGCGCGATTTATTATCAAACCCTGTCAACAACATGTCGGAATAGTCAACAAAAACACTGTAAATATTAGCAAAGAATTGCTGCATTTCGGACGACACATTAAATTTATCGTTACCGGATTTCTTATATAATTCAGCAACAAAAGCAACAAATCGACGCATGTAATACAGCGTAACCATTGAAGCTCCGGTTCCCACCAAAGCATTGTTAGCATCGTTCCATTCCGGGCGCAAGGTATTCATCCAAATTCCGGCTTCAGGAATAAAGTTGCTTAGTTTCGCCAATAGCGTTGCCAAAAGTTTTTCGGTAAAGGTCACCAGTTTCACATCTCCTTTTTTGGTCAGAATCAATCGAGCATCCGAGCCATATGTTTTTTCCAGCATCTCAATAGCATGATGGAGTTTGCTATCGAAATTGATGGAGTTTTTCGGATTAGCTACAATTTCATCGTAACTTTTCAATCGGTATGGAACGTTAGCAAACGCAAACATCTCCTTATCCAACCATGAAATTAAAGCCTCAGGATAATATTTCTGAGAAACTTCCATCAACTTCAACAAATAAATAATTTGATGATCGCCCCAATAACCAATGTTCGACCAAGGATTTTCAGGTTCAATCACCTCCCAATCTATACCTTCACTTGTTATTTTGTAAGGATTATACCCATCTGCTGTCGTCGCATTCAGGAATTTAGAAATAATACCGTTGATATATCCGGGATAGGACAGCGACAAAGCTTCCCAATTCTGGAAAATATCGCGCCAATTACCCTGATATGACAAGATCTTATTTCCGGCATCGTCCTTAATATTGATATTGAATAAATTCCATGGGCGACTGGGATCACCATGGCGACGACTGAATGTCAACGGTAAATACTCTTGAAACAATCGATACAAATTAGCATCATTTTGTTGCGAAACCAATTTTTCTAATTCGGAATAATCAATTACTTCGGGGAGTGACGCAAAAAATGCGGTATATTTTGTCCAGCATTTAATATTGAACTGCTTTACATGCTTGCTGAAAAACTCAGTATGAATACGATAATTATCGTCATATATCCCGCCACGCATAACGTTGAACAATGTGTTGGAGAAGTGACGTGCCATATCGTTTTCATCGGCTGTTTCCTGAATTCCATCGGCCTGTCCTACAATCAATTTTAAGGCAGTTGTACCTTTTTGTATATTCTGCTCCAAAATTTCAATGATATTTTTCTCGTTCTGAATAAATTGAATCAAATCATTTACCTGTGCTGCATCCTGATTTACTTCAGCTACAAAAAACCAACTTTTTGTTGAAGAAGCTTCTAAAACAATATCGGAACACGCAAAAATAGCTCCGCGAACTCCTTTAGACTCTGTTTCCAACACTGCACGTTTTCCGGTTCTTACTGCATCCAATTGAGTTGAACTCAACAAATAATCTGCATATTCCAGTCCAATGCTCCAAACAGTATTCGTGCGAAGCGACTCACTTGGCTCTGCTCGATCGACAAGGATGGCTTCCATTCGGAAAAGAGCAAGATTAGCTTCTTCCACCAACTCCGTTTTTTTATAACCATCCACTAAAGTCGAAAAAGTATTCTGAGTAAACTTATCAATCCCAGATGGTAGGATATTTTGTAATCCATCCACAACGTAAACTTCCGTTGATTCAGCACTATCGTTTACAAGCGAGCTTTTCTTAATCCAACCGAATTCATCAGCATTCATCCACGAATATGAGAATGTAAGTCCAAGATCCAGATTTTTTTCAGAGAAAATAATTTTATTTCCAACCGTGCTTTTGGCAATCGAACGTTCTAATTTATAAACACCTTTGTTTCTCTCAGAAAAAGGCTCCCAAAGGAATGTTACTTCACCTTTTTTAACGTGAAAGATCGTTTTACTACCGGTAATTTCTCCCGATTCACTAATCTTATCATCCGTATAATACGGGAAAAGTGCGGTATCGGGGTTTTTGCGTCCTGCACTCAGGCCTCCGGAACTGGAAATATACATCCAATGGTTTGAATCACTTGCCAAACTAATAAAAAACGGCGACATCGAATCGTAATTCGTAATCAGATAATATTTTTCACTATCTATCAGGACAAACTGTCCAGCAGTTTCTTTTTCTACTTCAAAAACAGGATTTTTTCCTATAAAAAACTTATTCATAATAAAATTATCAACCCCTAACTTTAAAGGGGAATTGGATTAGTTTCGTCTTTTTTAATTTATAATTAATTTTCACTTATATCTTTTTAGTTCGTTTAGAAGTGAACTATCCACTCTTATTCCCCTTCAGGTGTTGGAGGTTCTCTTCTTCTTTTATCCAAGTCTATTTTCATTTGATCGGTGGTCTTTTTATCAATTTTATAGAATACCATGAATATAGCACATGACATATATAGAATTCCTGGAATGACCGAAACCAACAATTTTATTCCGGTTATAGCAGTATCGGTTTGCTCTACATTAGGAACAAACTGCGAAATTGAAAGAATCCAGCCAGCGATAGCAGCTCCAATCCCCCAACCTGCTTTTTGAGCAAAAACGGCTGCTGAAAAATAAAGTCCTGTTGAACGACGTCTGGTTTTCCATTCTCCATAGTCAGCAGAATCAGCAATCATAGTCCAAAGAAGCGGCACAGCAGGAGCATAAGCCATTTTTGCAACAATATTGAATACATAAATGGTTGTCAGATTGGTAACTCCGGGTAAATAGATAAGCATAAAAAACAAACCGGAGATCAACGAACTTCCGATAAAAACGTTTCGATTTCCAAAACGTTTGGCCAACGGTTTAGATAGTGGTAAAGCTACGATTAAAGCCACCGTTCCAACCACGTTGAAGAGTTGAACATTTTCTTCCTTTCCAAGATAATATTTGAAGTAATATGCAATGGCTGCATTTTGCATGGCAAACATTACAAACGAAATAATTCCTACAATCGCAAGAATTACCCACGCCTGATTTTTGAATAAATTTTTAAAGTCCGCTTTCAACGAGTTTTTTTGCTCTTTTGGTGGTTGAACACGCTCTTTTGTTGTTTGGAAGGTAATGAAAAAGAATACCAAACTCAAGCCGGCAAACAGGAATAATGTATATTGAAATCCTTGAGCTTTGTCTCCATGTCCGAAATACTCAGCCAAAGTCAAAGCTAATCCCGTCACCACAAATTGTCCGATAAAACCGGCAATAAAGCGATAAGTATTCAATCCTGCCCTTTCGTAAGTATCATCCGTCATTACTGCTCCAAGGGCTGAATAAGGCAGATTAATCATGGCATAAGCCGTCATCAGCAAAACATATGTAGCACCTGCATAAATTATCTTTCCAACTTCTCCAAAATTTGGCGTGGTAAAAGTGAGAATCGCTAATACGGCATATGGAACTGCTCCAAACAGGATATACGGACGGAATTTCCCCCAACGGGTTTTAGTGCGATCGGAAATGACACCGATAATCGGGTCGATAGCCATATCCCAAAACCGGGCCACCATCATTATTGTTCCTGCCGCAGCTGCCGATATTCCATACACATCGGTGTAGAAGAACAAAAGCCAGAAACCGACCATATCCCAAACGAAATGCGAAGCAGTATCGCCCAAACTATAACCGATTTTTTCTTTAATAGATAATTTCATTGAATAGTAGTTATGACCTCACCCCAACCCTCTCCCAAGGAGAGGGAGTCGGACAGAAAGTTTAGTTTATTGAATAATTAAATAGTTTTATTGTCTTGAAATATAATTACAGATTTTAATTCTTTGAGTTTTATAACATTCTTTTATTCCAGATACTAATCTGCATTTTGTCTGCTTTTGTCTAACTCAATCTCAGAATCGGACATTTTTGCTCCCTCTCCTTGGGAGAGGGTTGGGGTGAGGTGGTTTTTATTTACGACCCACTTCTTTAGCCCAATCACCTCTGAAAATAATTTTCTGATCGTGAATTTTGAAAATAAATTTTCCGTATTGAACTGAAACTCCGGCTGATGCATTCACAACCCAACAATTATCAGGAATATTGAAAAAATTTTCTGAATAAATAACTTTTTTATCAAGCTGATCTTTTATTGAAACCGTTGCTTGCGGGCCAACTTCCCAACCGAGATGTGTATTGTAGCTTACCCTTAAGTCGTCAGCCAATTTAAAGTTTTCTCTGGTTTCAATTTTTGTTTTAATACTGCCGATTTTACCGGCATTTAAATCCTTATCGGGAGTAACTTCGATGCTTAGCTTAGGCAGTTCAAATGGCGTGTTTGACGCTAAAATCATAATCGATTCTGTTTTCAAAAGCTTATTGGCTTTGTCATAAAATTCAAAAGCTAATTCCAGATCTTCAATTCCGTTCAACGACAACGAGATTTCATCTTTTAAATAACCTTCTTTTGCGTTATTTTTTAAATAAAGAATTTTATCATTCAGTTTTGCAACCACTTTTTTCACATCCTTGTCCAAATACAACTCAACCGGAATTTTATTCGTCATGTAAATATCTTTGTTTTTAGGACTTAAAATCAATGCTTTCATGTAATCGCGCATGGCAAACCACACCGGACGTGGCGAACCATATTTATCATCCTTGTCGCTATAACCCCAGAAGCCAAACCATTCTTCGGGCTGTTCAGGATTATGATAATATTGATCTCCACCTTTCCACCAACCATCAGCATAATAAAAAGGGCACATTCCAACCGCTCCGGCATCGAGCAAATCGCGGTAATTCGAGATTAAACCATTGCTTTGTTGTGTCAGCGTTTGTCCACCATATCGACCATAACCTTTATGCGAAACAGAATATCCAAATTCGGTAGTAATAAATGGTTTATCGCAACCATTTAACATATAAAGTCCTTTGATATAATCTTTGAAGCCCATTGTAGCTGTTTGAGCCTCGGAATGATCGTAACAGTTATAGGCATACACATCAAATATACTTTCGTCCATGTAATCGCTAATCATCGCGTTGGCCGAAAGTGTGACAGGAATTCCCGGATGCTCTTTGTGAATTATATCAATAAGTGTTTTCATTAAATTCACAAATGCTTTTCCTGATACTTTATAGATATGATCCGTTTGAGGTTCATTGATTACAAGATAGGATATGATACAATCGTATTTCTTAGCGTAATTCATTACCTTCGTTACATCTTCCTGACATTGTTTGATAAACGCCGGATCACCGTAATCTTTCTCCGGATTAATCTCCAATCCCATAATTAATTTTAGTCCCGAAGCCTGAACAAGTTTAAGTTGAGGTTCTGAAAACTGACTCCATGTGCGAATTGTGTTGTAGCCACCTTCTTTTATTGCTTTCAGATCGAATTTCATTAAATCCAGATCATCAGCTCTTTTTCCTTCGTAAGGATGTTGACCCGGACGAGCTCCAATTTCATAACCAATAGCTTTTATAAAAAAACCGTTCACCATTCAGATAATACCAATTGTTCTTAATCTCAAGAGTGGTTTTTTGTTGAGCAAAACCTGATAAAAAAACAAGTTGGCTTAAAATAAAAATCAGTTTCAATCTGTGTTTCATTTAATTCAGTTTGTTTATATAATTAACCTTTAAGATTTACTATTTAGCTTCCTTTTCATTTCACTTGAAACAATATCATGGTCTTCTAAAAACACATTTTTCAATATGTAAAATTAAATATATTTAGTTTATTTCCGAAATTATCCACCTCACAAAAACTCAAATTTTGAGAGCTATCACCTCACAAAAGCACTACAAAAAAACAGATTACAGTTTATATATTTTTTTTGTGAATAGCTGTCCATCCACCAATCTGATTGTTATGAAATAATTTCCCACGCTCAGGTTGCGGAGGTCAATTGATCGTTCAAATTCATTGCCTGTGACACTTTCCACAGTTTGTCCCAATAAATTGCGAATAACGATTTGGCTAATTTCAGACTTTGAGATAACAAAAAGTTTTGCTTTAACAGGATTTGGGTAGCATAAAATATTATTATCCCGAACGGGATAGATCGAAGTTGGTAGTCCCCATAAAAATATATAATGATTATCCGCAAAGTGTCCTATTGTAAATTTTCGATTTAAAATCTGGAGTATAAGAAACGGCAGTAATAAGCAGTCTGTCGAATATTTTTTCTCCAAAATATCTTCTGTTGAATTTATAGCAGAACTCATTGAGATAA
>QKGU01000390.1 GCA_003250325.1 Paludibacter sp. | reverse complement strand
CAACTGAACCTCCGGTTGTTTTGAAGGGAACTTCCACCAAATTAGGCTTAACAACTACTGTTTTTGCATTTCCAAGTATTGATTCTAAACCACCAATCAATTCGATAGACTTTTCAATCATCTTACGAACTGTTTGCAAATCTATGTCAGTATATTTCTCCGGAGTTTCTACAATATTGTCTTTGACTATAGAAACCGTTGCTCTGTCTGCTTTCATATTAATATTCTATTATAATTTTCTACTTAATTAATCCTTGAATCTTACGTAAAATGTTTTCTTTTCAAGGTATTGCTCAAAACCATATTTGCCATCTTCTCCTCCGGATCCACTTAATTTATAACCATTATGGAATCCCTGGTGTAACTCACCATGACCACGATTGATATATATTTCACCGAATTCTAAATCCCGATTCAATTGCATGATGCGGTTCATGTCATTGGTGTAAACCATGGCAGCTAAACCATATTCGCAGTCGTTGGCATACCCAATTACTTCATCGTAGGTTTTAAATTTAAGTACAGGTAAAATTGGGCCAAATGATTCCTCATGAACAATGGTCATATCTTGCGTTACGTTGGTTAAAATTGTTGGTTCAAACCAGTTTCCTTTTTCAAATTCAGCGCCTTTTGGAGTACCACCACCAAAGGCTACTGTAGCACCTTCTTTAATGCTCACTTCCACTAATTCGTGCATGTGTTTCAACTCGTTTTTATTTACTTTTGGTCCCATGTCAGAGGCTGCATCAAATGGATCTCCCACTTTAATGTTCTTTACCTGAGCCATGAATTTTTCCATAAATTCTTCGTAAATATCTTCGTGAACATACATACGTTCGTTGCAAGTACAAACCTGTCCGCAATTGTCGAATCTGGAATGTAAAGCACCTGCAACAGCATCGTCGATAACGGCATCTTCAAAAGCAATAAAGGGCGCCTTTCCACCCAATTCCAATTGAACGTGTGCCATGTTTTTAGCAGCCGATTGAAAAATTAGTTGTCCAACAGGAGTACTGCCAGTCATGGTTATCATTTTAGTGATTGGATTTTCAACCAAAGCAGTTCCCATAATTTTACCGGAACCGGTAACAATATTCAACACACCATCTGGGATTCCGGCTTTTTTTGCTAATTCACCCAACATCAACGTTGACATTGGGGTTTCGGTAGTTGGTTTTACTACTATAGTGTTTCCGGCTATTAATGCAGGACCAATTTTTCGTCCGGCTAATGCCAATGGGAAATTCCAGGCAGTAATAGCAACTACAACGCCACGAGGAATTTTTTGAATCCAGATTTGTTCATTTTCGTTATCCGATGGAAGAATATCACCTTCGATATGACGAGCCCAATCGCAGGCATATTCAATAAATGAACAGCAAACATCAACTTCAAATAAGGCAACTTTGTATAATTTCCCTTGTTCTCTTGTTAAAACAGTAGCAATTTTTTCACGATTTTTTTTAATTTCAGCAGTGAACTGACGAAGTAATTCTGCTCGTTTTCTGGCAGGAAGTTTACTCCAGCTTTTTTGAGCAGCTTGTGCAGCTTTCAATGCAATTTCAGCATCTTCCACACTACCATGCGCAACTCTACCTACAATTTCATCGTTTGAAGGATTTAATACATCATCCTTTTTGCCAGTTGTTGAAACAACCCATTGACCATTAATATATTGGTCGAAATTTAATATCTCAGCACTCATAATCTTTTGTAATCTTTAAATGATTTTTTTTACTGCCAATAAGAGTTTTAAGCTCTTATTGGCTATTTTTTTCTTGTAATTATGGCCTTCCTTCTAATTCCCTTACAGTAATATCATCCAGATAGTATACTGCTGGTATCGAACTATAGTTGTTTTGACATCGCAAAACTATGCTTCTCGCAAAGGTTGTTGGGCACTTCCATTTCACTGAAACATATTTCCATGTTCCCAGAGGGAAGCTTTCGTCAAAGTAAACAACAGGAGGTAGTATTTCTGTTAATGACTGATTATACTCGGTCAAATAAAATCTGATTTCAGGAGGTAAAGTTCCTAATGCTTTATTACCAACTGATTCAGCATTTATCCAAATTCCTACTTCGTACCATTGATCTGCTTTAAATCCTACTTTTTGATAAGCAGTACCTGTATTCCAATCAATAACTTGTGTATTAAGGTTTCCGAATGCAGAACCACCTTCTGCAGCCAATGTTACTTTGAAGCTTGTTAAACCGGATAATTTCTTAGCAGAAGTACGTGCTCCAGATCCATTTTCAAAAGAAGCTCCATAATCTAATTTATTCCAAAATGTTGAAGTATTTTCGAAATTATAATCGTAATCAGAACCTATAAGTATATTTGGAGTTGAAGCGAAAATCAGTTTAGCATCAACAAATGAATCTCCGGTGATATTATCACTATCCATAGGTTTTAGAGTTCCCTTAGTTTTATCATAGGATACAGTAATATCATCGGTGTTGTAAATTTTACCATCTAATTGAAGAATTACAACATTATCTTTTACTGAAATACCGGTAATATTTACATTCACTCTACGAGGTACTGTTGTTGGAACCCCATCAACAACCACATTTTCAGTTCCATTTGTAACATTCAATGTAAATGCCGGAATTATAATATTACCGGGGTCTACGGCTATAATTCAAACCAATTGCATTTGAGGCATATCTGAATACACCATCCATTGTTATCGGATCGGTAGAAGGAACGACACGAATATAATCTGAATATTCAATAGAATCTTTACCAAAAATATTGGCAGCTATTAATCGAACTGTGTAATCTCCTGTACTTGTAAATTTATAATTGAAAATTTTGGCAGTATCGGCTACAATAGTAGTTTTTCCATCCGATTTACGTATGAATTTCCAATAAAATGTACCCGGTTCGCCAAGTGAAACTGAAGTAAATTGAACCTTTCTACCTGCTTTTATTTCATTTAATGCTCCATTCTCATTATTTAATAACGTTTGTTGTGGAACGCCTTCATAATTACATGCAACAGCATTAAATCTTGCTTTTACAGTATCTAAAACGATTACTGTAACTGTAGATGTATATTCTTTGTAATTAAGAATATCAGTCCATACACTATCAGCAAAAACTTGTTTTATAGTGATATTATGTATACCCGATTTTGTAAAGCGCGCTTTAACATAATCTTTATCACTGTTTAGCAAAGTTGAACCATCAACGTTTAAAGCATCGTCAGTAAATGTCCAGTTACGACTTACTACTCCTCTTGATAAATCCATAAAAGACATTTGTGTGTTGACTAGTAGTATCTTATCCAAATTTCCAAATGATGTTTTTATCATTACATGATTTGGTTCACTGCCCGGAATACTATATTCTTCGGAGCAAGAATAGAGCGAGGTTATAATCACTACTATTATCAGGTTTAATATTTTAAATATATTTTTCATTGCTTGTTTTTTTATTTATTATTTTAAAGCACTATTAGATGTTTTTTCGGAAGAAGGAATAGGAAAATAATCATGATCACTTGTGTAATTTGCTGCACGAGGAGCAATATCAAGTCTTACACGTTCATTTAAGTAAAGTGGATAAACTTTCTCTGCTCCACCTAAGTTTGCAATAGTAGTAGTTCCGGCTTTACATAATTTCAGAACAAGTAAATTTTCTTCTTTCAATCGTTCTGTAAACACATAACTAACTAATCCC
>QKGU01000022.1 GCA_003250325.1 Paludibacter sp. | reverse complement strand
TAAACACCTACACGATTACACACCTAAACATCTAAACATCTAAACTCCTATTTATCATTTGTATTTATTTTGTATCGAACGTGATAAAGCAGTCAGTTTATTTGATATCTTCAATGTAGATTGTTTTATTAAATCGCATTGTTCAGAGTTGATATAATTCAAATCCATTGCAACACAAGCCTGACAATACACTTCCATCAAAGATCCGTATGCAATTTCTATAAATCGTAATTTCTCTTTATTTGAAAATCGCGAGATTCCTTCAGCAATGTTTGAAGCAACTGAAACAGCAGCTCGTTGTATTTGTGAACTCAGCCCAAATTTCTCTTCAGGTGGAAACAGCTTCGTTAAATTATAAACTTCAGTTACGAATAATCTGGCATCACTCCAAACTTCCAATTTCTCAAAGCTATACCGATATTCCATAAACGTCTATATCATTATTAAACAACTAAACAATTACACACCTAAACGATTACACGCCTAAACTATTCAACGCCTAAACAATTACACAACTAAACGATTAAACATCTAAACGCCTAAACGATTAAACACCTAAACGATTAAACATCTAAACGCCTAAACGATTAAACACCTAAACGATTAAACATCTAAACGCCTAAACGATTAAACACCTAAACGCCTTCACACCTACAACGCTTATTCAAAATAATTCAGGATCCTAAATCCGCCATCTTTCAAATAAGTTTCTTTCTTCATCAGCTTCACATCGGACTTCATCATATCTTCCACCAATCCTTTCAAATCATATTCTGGTATCCAGCCAAGTTTGGTGCGCGATTTTGTTGAGTCACCAATTAGCAGTTCCACTTCTGTCGGGCGGAAATAATTTGGATCAACTTCAACTACCGATTCTTTCTTCGTTTTTAATGCTTCCAGAAACTCAGCTCCCACTTCATTCACAAATACAGTTTCATCAATTGAAGCAATATAGCCTTTTTCATCAATACCTTCACCTTTAAATTCGATTTTCACACCGATTTCACCAAAAGCCATTCTCACGAATTCACGAACCTCAGTCGTAATTCCGGTTGAAATAACATAATCACTCGGTTCATCCTGCTGAAGGATAAGGTACATAGCCCGAACATAATCTTTCGCATGTCCCCAGTCACGTTTCGACGATAAATTTCCCAAATATAATTTATCCTGCATTCCCATAGCAATACGGGCTGCGGCACGTGTAATCTTACGGGTTACAAACGTTTCACCACGTAATGGAGATTCATGATTGAATAAAATTCCATTGCTCGCATGTATATTGTATGCTTCACGATAATTCACCGTAATCCAGTAAGCGTACATTTTTGCCACTGCATAAGGCGAACGTGGATAAAAAGGTGTTGTTTCTTTTTGCGGCACTTCCTGCACCAGTCCGTACAATTCCGAAGTGGAAGCCTGATAAATGCGTGTCTTTTTCACTAATCCCAATAATCTCACTGCCTCCAAAAGACGCAAAGTACCAATACCATCGGCGTTAGCTGTATATTCGGGAGTATCGAAACTTACCTTTACGTGACTCATTGCAGCCAGATTGTAAATTTCATCAGGTTGAGTTTCCTGAATAATACGGGTAAGGTTCATCGAATCGGTCATATCGCCATAATGCAATATCAGATTACGATTATCAACATGAGGATCCTGATACAAGTGGTCGATACGATCGGTATTGAACGAGGATGAACGACGCTTCAAACCATGTACAACATACCCTTTTTTCAATAGCAGTTCAGCTAAATAAGCTCCATCCTGGCCGGTAATTCCGGTAATCAAAGCAACTTTTTTATTCATATTATTTTGTTTAGTTTATATTTCCATTTCTAAAATAGCGAATTCAACAACACACAATCAATCCAAATTATTAACTTTAATTATTGCCAATTCAATAAAATTCAGACTATTTAAACACTTAAAAATATAAACAGAAAAATGTAATTATTGTTTAATTTTAGAAAAACTAAGATTCTCCTTATCCTTATTGACACGCAAAAATAATCATTTTTTTTTACCTCACGACCTTTATTTAATGTTGAAAATAATATTGTTCCCGATATTGTATTCTAAACTGGCTGTAGCTACTAACTGTTAACTGTCAACTATCAACTAATTTTACTAACTTTGCATCTGATTTTTTCTATAATAATGATTGACAATTCTCTTTTCAACAATAAAAAAGTTGTTTTTCACACCCTGGGTTGTAAGCTCAATTTCGCAGAGACTTCGGCCATTGGTAAACAACTTCTGGATGAAGGTTTTATAAAAGCACGAGCGGGTGAAGAAGCCGATGTTTGTATCATAAACACCTGCTCGGTAACCGACACGGCCGACCATAAATGTCGTCAGGCTATTAATCGCTTGAACCGCCAACATCCAAATGCTATTATGATCGTAACCGGCTGCTACGCTCAGCTAAAACCGGAAGAAATAGCCGAAATTGAAGGCGTGGATTTAGTACTCGGAGCAAACGAGAAATTCAGCATTCTCGACTATATAAACAAAACGAATGAAACTGAACATACTGAGATTCATCGTTCGGAAATAAATAAAGTACGGGAATTCAAACCATCACGTTCAAAGGACGACCGGACCCGTTTCTTCCCTATTGCACCATTCCTTTCGCACGTGGGAGGAGCCGGAATGCATCAATTAAGGGAACTGTAGAATCGGCGCAACAGGCCATTGCCGAAGGAGCAAAGGAAATTGTTTTGTCGGGTGTAAACACAGGTGATTTTGGGAAATCGACTGGTGAAACATTTTTTGGACTTGTAGAAGCATTGGATGCAATTCCTGAAGAAGTTCGTTTTCGCATTTCTTCCATAGAGCCTAATCTGCTTACCGATGAATTGATTGAGTTTGTTTCGAAAAGCAAGCATTTCATGCCTCATTTCCATATTCCGTTGCAATCCGGTTCAAACGAGGTATTGAAGCTGATGAAAAGGCGGTATTCGGTAGAACTGTTTGCCGAGAAAGTACGAACGATAAAAAAGTTTATACCTGATGCTTTTATTGGAGTGGACGTAATTGTCGGTGTACGTGGAGAAACAGATGAACTTTTCGAAGAAGCAAGACAATTTATCGCATCGCTGGATATTTCGCAATTACATGTTTTCAGTTATTCTGAACGTGCCGGGACGAAAATGCTTGAGATTGATCATAAGGTTACCAATCAGGAGAGAAAACGCAGAAGTGATGTTTTGCATGCTTTGTCGGACGAAAAAACAACCAGTTTTTATCAGAAACAAATAGGTAAAACGGCAAATGTACTGTGGGAAAGCAAACACAATGGTTTGTTTATGACCGGTTTCAGTGATAATTACATCAAAGCCGAACGTCCATACGACAAATCGCTCGTAAATACGATTCAATCCATTACCTTGGGCGATTGGAACGAAGAAAAGACAGCGTTATCGACGTTATGAGTTATGAGTTATGAGTTATGAGTTATGAGTTATGAATTATAAATTAGATAAGAGGTGTTAGCAAAAAGAATTATTCCTTGTCTGGATATTAAAAACGGACAAACGGTAAAAGGTATCAATTTCGAGAATATAACAGACGTTGGAGATCCTGTAGAATTAGGCGCTTTGTACGCGAAAATGGGTGCTGATGAA
>QKGU01000137.1 GCA_003250325.1 Paludibacter sp. | reverse complement strand
GTTAGTAATTTTCAAGTTTTGGTTATTTAAATCTTGTGAAATTTTTTCTGCAATTTCGTCAGCTGAAAAAACATTATCGTCTGAAACCTGCATTTCAATTGATGTTATGGTGTTTTCTAAGTTGAAAAGTTTCTGTGCAGAATCAAGCGTTGTGATACACCATGTGCTGTTAATCTGTGAAACCTTTAAATCAAAGAATCCGGTTATCTTACATTTTTCGGTCCTTTTGTCAGGTGTAATAATATTTACTTCTTCATTGAGTTTAAGCCCGTATTCTTCTTTTAAACTAGAGCCTAATATTACTTCATTTGAGTTTGCTGGCATATTTCCTTCAACAATTGCATCTGATATTTTGTAAATATTATCAGCCTTTGAAAAATCAAGACCTCTGACCAACAATGATTGAGATTCACCGTTATAGTCAAGGAGAGCCGGATTATCAAGTGCAGGAGATATATATTTAATCCTTGAATCGGAGTTTTGAATGCTATCCATAAGAGCTATGTAATCTGAAATCTGTTTATCTTCAGTCTCAGAAGTAACTGTAATCTGAGATGAGCTACCGATTGTGTTATTGACAAGGCTTTTTTGAAGCCCCTGAATAAGCGAACCAATGAAAATCTGAACAGAAATTCCAATCCCAATTCCAAGAATAATAATTAGCGTTTGCGATATATTTGATTTTAAAAATCGTCTTGCAATACTAAAACTTAGTTTCATATTTTCACCTCTTCGGAAATTGATTTAATGTCGTCAAATGTTTGTGCATAATAGTCTGCTCCGACCATTTTTACTTTTTCTAAATTCTCTGAAAAAGCATATCCTCCGACAATTATTTTAACTTCATTTTTAGTTTTCTTTCTTATATCCTCAATAATTTTTTTTGTTACAACAAGGTTATAATAATTGCTAACACTTATTGCGATAACATCAGGTTTTATCGTGCCGACAGCGTTATAAAAATCTTCAAAAGGTGTATTGCTTCCCACAAATACGACATCATATCCACAAATAGTGAGGAAATCAGCTGCCATTTTTGCACCAAGGTCGTGATATTCTTCCGGAGGGCATAAAACCACTGCTGTTCCTTTAATCTGAGGGGAAAGCTTGTCCCTTTCTTTAATTACAAAAGGATAACAGGATTCCACAATAGTTCTGACAATAGCAGTACGCACATGTTCTTTCCACACGCACATCTTTTTATCCTGAAGTGAGCATTGCATATGGTTTAAAGACGGAGTCAAAACATCTGAATAAAGCTCGATTACATTAATTGTTCCGTTTTGAAGAAGCTCAAGTGCGAATTCATAGGCTTGTTGTTTTTTCTCTTGTTCCAAAAGAATTGAAAATTGTTTTTCATACTTTTCCATAATACACTTCCTTACCATATTTATATTTTAACTAAATTTGTTAAAAATTATATATCAATTATACACTGAAATATACCATTAGGCAACATAAAAACCTCATGCTACAAAAATAGAATTAGCATAAGGTTAATATTTTGTTTTATTGATAAAGTGCAAATAAGGTATTTTAAAATTATAAAAACTGAATAAGCGATACTGATATTATTCCAGCAAAAAGTGCAAAGGTTGCCTGACGCTGAAATCCATGACTATGGGATTCAGGAATTATTTCATCACTAACAACATAAATTATCGCCCCGAAAGTAAAGGCGTAGAAGAATACTTCAAGAAGTAGCGGAAGACTACCCACAAACGCACCTATAATAACTCCAGGAAGCATCATTGCAGCAACAAGAAGGCTAAATCCAAAGGCTTTTGACCTTTTCATTCCCATAGAAAGCAATGGTATTATGACAATAAATCCCTCCGGAATTTTTTGAAGTGCCATTGATATAGCCATCATTATAGCGTTATCTGTCAGCCCATGGCCAAAGACTATTCCTGTGGCAAGCCCCTCAGGAATATTATGAATAGCAATAGCAAGGACAAGAAGTAGAGTTCTGTTTATAGTTGACTTTGTTTCACTTTCATCAAACTGCTCACCATTAAAATGAAGGTGAGGCACAAACTTGTCAAGAAGACTTATAAACCAAGCACCTGTGATTATTCCAGCAACTGCTAGAAATACGGATAATATACTTCCTCCTGAAAAAGCAGTAGGTAAAAGCCCGGAAAAAGCTGCAGTAAACATTATCCCAGCAGCAAATCCCAAAAAAATATCATTTGTTTTATGAGATATTTTTTTGAAAACAAGCCCTAAAGCTGAACCCAAAACACTTGCTATAATTACGAACATCCCTGCTATTATGCCAAATAACATATTTTCACCTCTTTTTTGATTTGCTACTTAAATGTATTTTGTGGTAAATTTAACCTATTGAATTACTGTAACCAATGCAAGCATATGCGTTTAATCCAAATCAATACATCAACTAATTCAGCTTTTTTGTGTCCATTATCTTGACCGTGATTCATTATAAAATTACACTAATTGCATCTTTAATTGTTTTTTCAAAAGCTTCTTTTCCGTATTTATCAACATCAGCTTTACTTTTTTCACCGTGCGTGAGACAACCAGCCCCACCAATGCACCCTCCAACACAAGCCATTCCTTCAATAAAATCGGAATCCAACACATTTTTGGACGCTTTTAAAAGTGCTTTTTTACATTCTTCAATTCCGTCGCATGGAGTAGCTTTAAAATTCGGCATATCAATTCCCTGTTCTTTTATTGCTTCCTTAACAGCATCAGTTAATCCGCCACTTCTTGCGAAAATCCTTCCAAAGTATGACGCATTATCAAGAACATCCTCATTCAAATTTTGGATATCCATATCACAG
>QKGU01000261.1 GCA_003250325.1 Paludibacter sp. | reverse complement strand
TACGATTACCGATCAGGAAATTCATGTGTTCAAAGGCGCGGAATGTATTTACGAGGAAATGGAAGGGTTGCGGTTCAAAATCGGACCTAAATCGTTCTACCAAACCAATTCCGATCAGGCTTACGAACTGTATAAGGTGGCGCGCAATTTTGCCCAGCTTACGGGCAATGAATTGGTTTACGACCTTTACACCGGAACCGGAACCATTGCTAACTTTGTGGCGCATCAGGCTCGGCAGGTGGTGGGTATCGAATATGTGCCCGAAGCCATAGAAGATGCTTTTGTCAATTCCGAACTGAATAATATCAAAAATACCCTGTTTTATGCCGGCGATATGAAGGACATTCTGAACGCGGCTTTTATCGAAAAGCACGGCAAACCGGATGTGATTATCACCGACCCGCCACGTGCCGGAATGCACGAAGATGTGATTGACGCTATTTTATTCGCCTCGCCAAAGCGCATTGTCTATGTGAGCTGCAACCCTGCCACGCAGGCGCGTGACCTGAATTTGCTGGATGCACAATATAAGGTGTCAGCCGTGCAACCGGTAGATATGTTCCCGCATACGCATCATGTGGAAAATGTGGTGCTGTTGGAGAAAAGATAGTTTGTAGTCGGTAGTTTATAGAAACTTCAAAACTTCTGTAAGACTTTTGAACGTTTCGTACGAATTTTAGAGTGACAGTTGATAATTCATAATTTATAATTCATATCATCACATCATCATATCAATACATTAACATATCAACACATCAACTAATTATGGTCAGTTTTTTAATTTCGATTGCAGTTCTTGTTGCAGGCTATTTTGTGTATGGCAAACTAGTGGAAAAAGTTTTTGGAGTTGATAAAAACAGAGAAACTCCTGCCATAGCCAATCCCGATGGTGTCGACTATGTACCGTTGGCTACATGGCGCGTTTTTCTTATTCAGTTTCTGAATATCGCTGGTCTCGGACCTATTTTCGGAGCTATTATGGGCATCATGTTCGGCTCGGCAGCTTTCATCTGGATTGTGTTTGGGACCATTTTTGCCGGTGGTGTACACGATTATCTTTCGGGCATGATGTCGATCCGAAGTAATGGTGCGAGCCTTCCTGAATTAGTTGGAAAAGAGCTTGGAATGCCAGTTAAGCAGTTTATGCGAGGATTTTCATTACTACTCATGATTTTGGTAGGTGCGGTTTTTGTTTCCGGTCCCGCAAGTTTGTTGGCCAATATGACTCCCAATACTATTACTGTTACCTGGTGGATTATTATTGTTTTTGCCTATTATATGCTGGCTACACTTTTACCTATCGATAAACTGATTGGTAAAATTTATCCGGTTTTTGGATTTGCACTTTTATTCATGGCTGTAGGTATTTTTGTGGCAATGATAGTAAACAAAGCACCTATTCCCGAATTTACAGATGGATTTGCAAATATGCATCCGAAGCAATTGCCTGTTTTCCCCATGATGTTTGTGTCTATTGCTTGTGGAGCTATTTCCGGCTTCCATGCCACTCAATCGCCCATGATGGCACGCTGTATAAAAAATGAAACTCTGGCGAGAAAAGTTTTCTATGGAAGCATGGTGGCCGAAGGTGTGGTTGCGTTGATTTGGGCAGCTGCTGCAGCAAGTTTTTTCGGCTCGATAAATGGGTTGCAGGAATTTGTGGCAGGACTGACACCAACAGCAAACAAGCCGGCGGTAGTGGTAGATTTGGTTTCAAAACAATGGTTAGGGCATTTAGGTGGAATTCTTGCGTTGTTGGGAGTGATTGCTGCGCCACTTACATCTGGTGATACTGCCCTTCGTTCCGCCCGACTGATTACAGCCGATTTCCTGAAATTTGATCAAAAACCGATTAAGAAAAGATTGATTATATCTATTCCTATTTTTATTGTGACATTCCTGATTCTTCAAATGAATTTTGAGGTGCTCTGGAGATATTTTGCGTGGAGTAATCAAACTCTGGCAGTTTTCACCCTTTGGTCAATCACCGTTTATCTGGCAAGAAAGAATAAGTTTTACTGGATTAGTTTGTTTCCGGCAATATTTATGACGGCTGTAAGTGTGACTTATATAATGATTGCTCCTGAGGGCTTCCATTTATCGTCAACGATTTCTTATTCGGTGGGTCTGGGTGTAGCTGCTGCGGTAACACTGCTTTTCTGGTCGAAAAAGTCGCTGAGACAGCCTGTGTTAAACGTTTGATTCTCTATTATATAAATTCAATTTGTTGAAAAACAAGATAAAAGAGTTGCCAATTGAAATTATTTTGTGTTATTTTACACGATTTTTTCAAAAGTTTAATTAACACATTTACATTATGTCAGTAACAGTTCGTGAAGTAAACTCGGAGAAGGATTTAAAAAAATTCATTCGCTTTGGAATTGATCTCTACAAAGATTGCGAGTTTGCAGCTCCACCATTATTAATGGACGATTTACTTAATTTGACAAAAGGGAAAAACCCTGCATTGGATTTTTGTGAAACGGCTTATTTCATTGCATATAAAGATAATAAAATAGTAGGTAGGATTGCAGGAATTATCAATCCGGTTGCCAACGAAACATGGAAAGAGAAAAACGCCCGTTTTGGCTGGGTTGACTTTATCGACGACAGAGAAGTTTCGAAGGCTTTATTCGATGCTGCGATTGCATGGGCAAAGTCGAAGGGAATGACCTCTATTCATGGTCCATTGGGCTTTACCGATTTCGATCACGAAGGTTTACTGATAGAAGGATATGACAAGCTTGGAACGCTGGCTACAATTTACAATTATCCGTATTACCCGGAACATGTAGAAGCTTATGGTTTTGTAAAAGAT
>QKGU01000123.1 GCA_003250325.1 Paludibacter sp. | reverse complement strand
CTACTACGAGCAAAGTAAAGCGGTTGCTATCGTAAAAGAAGATTTGGATGTTGAATACAACAACAAACGCATAAAACTGGCAGGAATTGAAGCTGCAATCAGGCGGCTTGAGGAAAAGCTGAATGTTCAGGATCAGATTCAACTTAAAAGTTCGAAACTTGTTGACCTGAGGAAACAACTTGGAAATCTCAATTTCAGGATAACCACAGCCGAAACCTTTCAATCAGCACAAAGTGAAGACTTTAAAGATCTTGCAAATCTAAAAGCCGAAGCAAAACAATTGGAAGAACAGCTCAAAGAGTCCATTTCCGATTTATACCGTTACAGCAATACAACCGATGGATTGCCTGTAAGTACGATATTAAACGAGTGGATTACCAATGTAATTGAAGCTGAAAATATAGGTGCGGGAATAAAAGTGTTGGGCGAAAGAATAAAAGAATTTCAAAAGCAATATGCCATATATGCCCCAGCTGGTGCCAATATTAAGCGAATTGAACGGGAAATTTCAGTTTCGGAGCAGGAGTTCCTGGAGATATTGCATGGATTAAACCTTGCCAAGCTGAAACTTCAAGACAACGAGCTGGCGGCAAACATAAAAGTGGTTGATCCGCCTTATTACCCACTTTCTCCGATCCCTACTAAAAGAAAAATCTTGGTCATCTTGGCCGCAATGGTTGGTTTTATCCTTGTGTTGTCATCTATTTTATTTGCCGAATATTTTGATGAAACCTTAAAAAATAAAACAAAAGCAAGCCGTATACTGCAACTGCCTTTTGTAGGTGTCTTCCCCAGAGTCCTACTGAACACAAAGAAAGTAAACCAACTGTTTATTCATAACCGGCTCCTCGAAATAATAATTCAGAATATTGAACTCACTCTAAAGACAGAGAATTCCCCAAAGAAACCCTACACTATTTTGTTTTTTTCAACACAAAGCCAAGAAGGCAAAACAACTTTAATGGGAAATTTGGCGCGGAAGCTGAAAATACAAGGGAAAAGCGTTTTAGTTTTGAACTATGCAAACGGGTTGGGTTATACCATCAATGAAACACAAGCGCCCGATGCAGGTGTACCGGTAGCCAGTGAAGGGGCAAAGTCTGTAAATAAAAATAGAAAGCTACCGATAGTAAGCCGTATTTTGGGATATCCTGATCTTAGGATAGATTACAATAGCTCCTTTTTGGATAAGCCCCAAAACTACCTGGATTATTCGGAATATTATTCTTACCAAATAGATGAGAGCTTTTTCGCAGTGAAAAATTGCAAGGATTTTTTAGCTCATAATAAAATTGAGATTTCAACCAGTCTCGATATATTGCTTATTGAAATTCCACCAATTCTGTATAATTCATATCCGGTTGAAATGATAGCAGATGCTGATCTTCCTTTATTAATCTGCAGATCAAACCGTGTATGGTCTGATGCAGACCAGAATGCACTTAACAATATATTAAAGTCAAATAAGCGCAAGACTCATTTTATATTGAATGGAGTTGATATGCAAACTGTTGAATCGATAATAGGTGAAGTGCCTCGCGAAAGAAGCTGGTTTCGCAAAAAATTTAAAGCCATAATCCAACTTCAGTTTTTAACAAAATCACAGATTTAATCCCTTCAATTTTTTTATTGAAATGGGAATCAGAAACATTGAAATCTGAGCTGATGCCAAACATTCAGAATCCATTCAGCAATTACACCGGGGCGGATAGAATCCGATCGGCACCAATGCGATTATTTCTCATGGTTGTAATGATTGTTGCAGCATTTTTTATTGCGAAAATGGGACTTGTTGCGTCATTCGGGTTAATTGCTTTTCCGTTTGCATTTGCGTTTGTTTATATAATATTTCGCAGTCCAATAGTTGGACTTTACACCTCATTTATTTTTGCATTCATATTGATCGGCTTAGGTCGATATTTGCAGAATGTTCCGATTGGACTAGGAATGGATGGGATTTTAATTCTTACATTCCTTTCTATCATTTTCAAAAATTTTTATACAAAGGTTAATTGGACCCCAGTAAAAAAGGATGTAACTATACTCGCACTAATCTGGTTTTTTTATTACCTATTTCAAGCAATAAATCCGGAAGCAAGAAGCTTAGAAGCATGGTTTACTGGAAGAACAGTAGCTCTCTACGCGATTTTAATAATTCCGTTAGTTCTTTTATTGATTGACGATAAAAAGAAACTCGACAATTTTTTTCTTATCTGGGGAATATTCTCCCTGCTGGCTACATTGAAAGGGATAATGCAGTATTTATTTGGCGTTGATCCTTGGGAACGGATTTGGCTTAACGTTCCAGGGAATTTCACGACCCATGTACTTTTTGGGAAACTTCGGGTATTTTCATTTTTAAGCGATGCCGGACAGTTTGGTGCCAATCAGGGATATTCAGGAGTAGTGGCCTTTGTAATTTCAACAGCTCAAAAAGATATTCGAAAAAGAATATTTTTCATTTTCGTCGCGATCTTGGCGTTCTACGGGCTGATAATCTCAGGGACCCGAGGCGCAATAAGTGTTCCGGCAGTAGGTTTCGTTGCCTTTTTTATTTTGAGGAAAAATGTACGAATTATGATTCCGGGCTTTATTGTTGTTGTCGGGATGTTTGTTTTTTTTAAGTACACAACGATTGGGCAAGGGAACCCACAAATAGCCAGAATGCGATCGGCTTTTGATCCTAACAATGCATCATTGCAGGTCCGGTTGGAAAATCAACGTAAATTAAAAGCTTATCTGGCAACAAGACCATTTGGTGGAGGTGTAGGCCATGCTGGCGGAAAGGCCAGAAAATTTCTTCCAAATGCCTTTTTATCCAATGTGCCGACCGATAGTTGGTATGTTATGATATGGGCGGAAATGGGAATTATTGGACTGATACTCCACCTTTTTATATTGTTTTATGTAATACTCAAATCTTCATACACAATTATGTTTCGAATTCGCGATCCAATACTCCGACTGCAAATGACAGGGCTTGCTTCTGGCATGTTGGGAATAATGGTCGCTTCGTACGGAAACGGAGTTCTAGGTCAAATGCCAACAAGTATCTATATTTATACCTCAATGGCGTTAATGTTAAATACGGAGCAGTTCGATAGCCCAAAAGAAGACGGAACAAGATTGAAGGAAGAATTGAATGAGCGTATATGAAAGTTAATCAGTTAAAAATTGGAGCCCTCCTGTCCTATGTCGTTCTAGGATTAAGTAATTTAGTCGGATTACTCTACACTCCATATATGCTCCGGATGATGGGGCAAAGTGAGTATGGACTGTATTCTCTGGTTGCGTCGGTTGTTGCTTATCTTACTGTACTTGACCTGGGATTTGGAAATGCAATCATCAGATATACAGCAAAATTCAGAGCCGAAGGGAAAAAAGAAGAACAATATTCCATGTTCGGGATGTTTATCATTCTTTATTCAGTTATCGGAATAGTTGCTTTTCTGATGGGAATGGGATTGTATTTTAACATCGATGCCATTTATGGAAATTCAATGACTCCCGAAGAACTCGATAAAGCCAGAATACTGATGCTACTGATGATCTTTAATGTCGCATTTACGTTTCCATTCAGCATTTTTGGTTCCATAATCACGGCTTACGAAGATTTCATCTTTCAAAAGTTAATTCAGATTGCCCGAATCATTCTAAATACAGTTATTATGATTGTGCTCCTTGAAATGGGGTATCGGGCTATTGGAATGGTTGTTCTGATTACCATATTTAATGTGGCATCACAACTCATGAATTTTTGGTATAGCAAATATCGGATAAAGATTAAGATTATATTTGGCAAGTTTCAATGGGGCTTTCTTCGCGAAATTTCAACTTATTCGTTTTACATTTTCCTGGGTGCAATTATCGATCGTTTGTATTGGAGTACCGGCCAACTGGTTTTAGGGGCTTTTGTAGGAACGGCTGCGGTTGCTGTTTTTGCTGTAGGCATTCAACTGGAACAGATGTATATGGCATTTTCAACAGCTATTTCAGGGGTTTTTCTGCCGAAAGTAACCGCCATGACCGCTCAGGCAAAATCCGACAAAGCAATTTCTGACCTGTTTATAAAAACTGGTCGAATCCAATTCATTATAATGTCCTTCATTCTTACCGGATTTATTTTATTTGGCCGGCAATTTATTATTCTTTGGGCTGGACCAGATTATGAAGATGCTTATACCATTGCCCTATTATTCTTCGTGCCCCTCACAATTCCATTAATTCAGAATCTGGGGATTACAATATTGCAGGCGCGCAATAGAATCCGCTTCAGAGCTTTACTCTACATCGTCATTGCACTGCTAAGCCTGGGACTCCAGCTTATTTTGGTTCGAAAATATGGAGGAATTGGATGCGCAATTGCAATTAGTACGGCCTTGGTTGTCGGACACATTGTTGGAATGAATATTTATTATTACAAAAGGCAAAACATTGATATCCCGAGATTTTGGAAAGAAATTGGCAAAATGGCAATAGTTCCTCTGACGATGGGTATTAGTTTTCATCTTATTTTGAACTTCATTAAACTTGATGCCTTTATAAGACTGGGAGCCGGGATCGCTATTTTTTCAGCCATATATATTCCTTTCTTTTGGTTTATCGGAATGAACCAGACGGAAAGGGATATCATGCTCGTTCCCGTTAATCGGATACGACTTAAATTTAAATCACAACTCACCTAATGATTTTTAAAACATGGAAGCATTGAAAAGAAAAATCAGAAATAAATTACCAAAAGGAACTCTCTATTTTTACTATTTATGTACTGCCGTGAAGGCATGTTTGCCCGACATAAAAAGAAGAGTGCACGATAAGGTTTATAACAATTCGGAATCCGATAAAGTAAAACGCGATTTAACACTTTCGTACCACATTATTGAAAAAGGACTGACAATGCCCGTTCCCCGACCTGGATTTGGGAAAGCAGTAGTCATTGGATTGGTAAATACGATTGTGAAATATCAGAAATTAAATTTGCCTGAAGCAGAACTCGAGTTTAAACAATCGGTATCTGTTTTAAAAGAATATATCGAATTTCATAAATCCATATATTACCAGTTGGATCAGGAAGTGACAGCGAAATTGGATATAATTGAAACCCGCTTTAAGGGAATTGAAGGAATTAAACAAATAAGAACCAATAAGGACGAGTATTTTCAACATATCCAGAAGCCATTTGACCAGTTTTGTATTTCAAGATATTCGGTACGAAATTATACTAATCAGGAAATTTCCTTACCGGTTTTGTACGAATGTATTGAATTGGCTCAAAAATCACCTTCGTTTTGCAATAGGCAACCCACAAGGGTGAAAATTGTCAAATCAGCCGAAAAGAAAAAAGCGATACTCGATATTCAAAATGGCAACCGAGGTTTTGGTGATTTGGCTGAAACTTTACTGGTCATTACTTCAGTAATATCAACCACAAAAGATATTCACGAACGAAACGAAAATCATTTAAACGGGGGCATGTTTAGTATGACTCTTTTAAATGCACTGCATTTCCATAAAATAGCTGCGTGTTCATTAAATTGGAGTGTTTCAAATGACAAGGATGTGAAAATACGCGAAATCCTCAATATTCCTAATAATGAGGTAGTTTTGCTGATAATTTCATGCGGCTATGTTCCTGATGAATTTTCGGTGGCTTCGTCGCCCCGGAAAAAAGCGGAGGAGATAACCGTTGAACATTTATAAAAGCTTAAATGACCGATAGTTTTGGAAGGAGATCGATAAGATGAAACGAACATATTGCTTGAGAACACAAACACCAATGATGATAATCTTCAGCAACATGCGAGCCCCATCCGACAATTAAAAAACAAATTATTTACAGATGAAAATAGGAATTGTAACTCTACCATTTAATTCGAATTACGGCGGATTGTTACAGGCATATGCTCTTCAAAAAACATTGGACAGCTTAGGGCATGAAACATTGACAATAAACCGAAAGACAAAAGGGATGCCTTTAAAAATGAAGGTTTTGTCATTTGGTAGGCGAACTTTGTTAAAAACTGTTTTTAGAAAAGATGTGGTCGTTCGCACTTGGCCAACAAAGGAGGAAGAAAAAACAATATCGCAGCACACCAGCAGATTTCTGGCAGAAAAAATTAGAACCACTGAGTTGCTGAAATCTGAAAAAGATTTCTTCCACCTGTCTAATTATAAGTTTGAAGCTTTTGTTGTTGGTAGCGACCAGGTTTGGCGCCCAAAGTATTCTCCTGATCTGAAAAATCATTTCTTAGGGTTTCTGGGAAACGAATCAAAAACAAAACGAATTTCCTATGCAGCCTCATTTGGGGTAGATGATTGGGAATATACACCAGCCCAGACCCAAATATGCAACCAATTGGCCAAACAATTTCATTCCATTTCTGTTCGGGAAGATTCTGGTGTACTTCTTTGCGAGAAACAACTTGGTGTAAAAGCCATTCAACACATCGATCCAACCATGCTTATTTCAAAGGATGAATATATTCAACTGGTTGAAGAGGAAAAAATTCCGGAAAATAAAGGAACTTTATTAATTTATGTATTGGATTTGTCGGATGAAAAAAAGAAAATAATCCAGCAAGTTCAAGATGAGCTAAAGTTGAAAATCAATTCTACTATGCCTGAAGGATTATTCCGGGAAGTGGGAAGTCAAAATCTTAAAAAGTGTATTTTCCCGCCTGTCGCCAGTTGGATTCGTGGGTTTATGGATGCAGAATTTGTAATTACCGATTCTTTTCACGGAACCGTTTTTTCAATTATCTTTAATAAACCGTTTATTTCAATCGGTAACAAAAAACGAGGGATGACTCGTTTTAATTCATTACTCAGAATATTTAATCTTGAAGCCAGATTAATCGACAAATCAGGTGAAAATGTAAATGAGATACTTAATGACAAAATTGACTTCAAGCAAGTAAATATAATTTTGGAAGAAAGGAAAAGGGTAGCAATGCAATACCTGAAAGAAGCCCTGAGCTAAAAAAGATATCAATTGTAAATCTAATCTACTTATATGTATTACAGGAATATCTCAAATCTGAACCAAATTATTCTTCAGCGACTATCAATCTTACCGCGAGATTTCGACCTTATTATTGGAATCCCGAGAAGCGGGATGTTGCCTGCTAATTTATTGGCGTTATACCTGAACCGGCCCTACACCGATATCAATTCATTTATCAATGGGCATATTTATAAAGCCGGTGAAAGAGGTCAGTTTTTCGACATCAAACAATTTAAAAAAATATTGGTGGTCGACGATAGTATCGCATCCGGATCTGCCATGGAAAAAAGTAGGGAAAGCCTTGCTCATCTAAAAACAGATTTTGATATTCGTTACTGTGCCATTTATGTAATTCCAGGCAAAGAAAAGATGGTCGATTATTTCTTTGAAGTAGTTCCGCTACCCCGTTATTTTCAATGGAATATATTAAATCATACGACATTGGAAAAAGCATGTTTTGATATTGATGGAGTACTATGCGTAGATCCCACAAACGAGCAAAATGATGACGGTGAAAAATACATTGATTTTATTTTGAATGCACCACCGTTGTTTATTCCGGGTGCAAAAATAGGAGCCTTGGTCACCTCTCGACTTGAAAAATACAGAAAAGAGACAGAGATCTGGCTGAAAGCTAACAATGTCAAATATAACGAATTGATCATGTTGGATTTGCCCGACATGGAAGCACGACAAAAAGCAAATAACCATGCCAGCCACAAAGCCAAACATTATATGGCTAAACCGTATGTCTTATTTATTGAAAGTTCTCTTAAACAGGCCATTGATATTAATAAAATATCAAAGAAACCCGTTTTATGTACCGAAAATTTTGAGATGATTTTCGACTCTGAATCCGTATTGTATAATATTAAAAGCGGAAAGTATTTTCCAGGCCTAAGAGAATTTGCACTTAAAATGAGGAGCAAATACAGAGCCTTAAAATCTAAAAAACAATAAGATAGTCTAAATTTGCTGAAGGAAGAAAAACAAAATCAATATGTTTAAGCAAAAAAATATTGTTTGTGTTTCAAATACAACATGGGAAGGTTTTTACACAAAATCGACTGTTCAGCTTTTGTCGTTGCTGGCAAAAACAAACCGGGTGCTTTTTGTTGAATACCCATTTACAATAAAAGACTTAATGATGACTCTATTGGGTAAAGCAAAAGCTCCTGTGGGCAGAATGCTTGGGATTAAACCAAGACTAGCATCACAAAACTCTGCCTTTAACACGGAGGTATTTCAGCTTATTCTTCCACCAATGCTTCCTTTTGCTGCTTTTAAATCTGAGTTTCTTTATGATTTTTTACTGAAAATAAATACAGCTATTTATGCACGATCTGTCAAACGAGCATGTAGGAAACTTAAAATGGAAAACACTGTTTGCATCAATGCCTACAATTCCATATACGGAAATTATTTGCTGGGGAAACTTAACGAGGAACTCGATATATTCTATTGTTACGATGGCCCGGACGCCAGGCGCTACGGAGATAGGGCAGAAAAAGCAGATCAGGAATTTGCACGCAATGCCGATGGCTTAATTGTGACATCGGATTACCTGGCCAGATCAATGAAACACCTGAACCAGAATGTTACTGTAGTAAAAAACGGAGTAGATTTCAAACTATTTAATAAGGAAACAAAAACAAAACCTCGATCGGTTAACAGAAAGAAGGTGGGGTATATTGGCAGTATCGATCATCGATTTGATTTGGAGACGGTTGAATATTCAATCCAACAACTGCCCGATTACGATTTTGAATTTATTGGCGACCAAATGAATAAAGGTGTAGCCGAACAGCTCGCAAAATACCCCAACGTAACATTTAAGCCACCGGTAAGTCCATTCGAAGTTCCTGCATTGCTTAAAACTTGTGATGTTGGTTTAATCCCATACCTGTGTAACGAATACACAAAAAATATTTATCCGCTTAAAATAAACGAATATTTATCGGTTGGCGTACCTGTCGTTTTAACAACATTTGCTTCCTTGCCTGACTTTGATGGCATTGTTTCTTTTGCAAATGACAAAGAAGAATTTTGCAAAGCCATCGTCGATAACATAGAAACCGACAGTCCGGAAAAAATAAAGCAGCGCAATAAATTTGCTGAAAAAACTTCATGGGAAAATCGGGCCATCGAGTTTGAAACAGCCATTGAAAAATTTATGACTCAAAATAAAAATTAGTGGAATCCGAAAGATTATGGAAGTAATGCAATACATATTGAACATTCTGGAGTGGGTGATATTCATTTATTTTGGATTTGCTGCCCTATACATTCTAATATTTGCGATTGCGGGAATATTCCCACACCGGCAGATATTGTCATCGAATCCAAGATTTCGAAAAATGGCAGTCTTAATTCCTGGCTATAAAGAAGATGCCGTAATTATAGAAGTTGCCCGTGAGGCTTTAAAACAGAACTATCCGTCAAATGAATTTGATGTAGTAATCATTGCCGATTCCTTTCGCTCCGAAACGTTAAAAGAACTGGCAAAACTACCAATTCGTCTGATTGAAGTATCATTTGATGTAAGCACAAAATCAAAAGCGCTAAACAAAGCAATGGAAGAATTAGGCGATAATTATGAAATAGCAGTAGTTTTGGATGCTGACAATATTATGGCCGTTGATTTTCTAACAAGAATCAACCAAGCTTTCGAAAACGGGTTTATGGTTGTGCAGGGACATCGCGTTGCAAAAAACACCAACACATCATTTGCCGTGCTTGATGCAATAAGCGAGGAATTAAACAACCATATCTTTAGAAAAGGGCATCGTGTGTTGGGGTTTTCATCAGCCTTAATTGGTTCGGGAATGGCCTTCAATTATTCCTTTTTTAAAAGAACAATGGCCAATGTGAAAGCCGTTGGCGGCTTTGATAAAGAACTGGAATTAAAGCTATTAAAAGACAGAAACAAAATTGAATACCTGCACGATGCATTGGTATTGGATGAAAAAGTGCAGAAACCGGAAGTGTTTGCAAACCAACGGAAAAGATGGCTTTCAGCCCAATTTATTTATTTCGTGCGCTATTTTTACCCTGGGTTGTATCATTTGTTTTTCAAGGGGAATATTGATTTTTTTGATAAAGTCTATCAAATGGTATCTCCTCCACGAGTCTTATTAATGGGGTTTGTTACTATTTTAACCGCGTCATATGCTCTAATTGCATGGGGTTTCCCGGGTAACAGTATCTTGGCTTTTACATTTTCCCATTGGTTACCTGTATGGTTTGTAGTTCTTCTGGCTTTCCTCTTTAGTATCCCAAAGCAATTCTACACGTTTCAAACATTGGTGGCATTGATTGCTCTGCCAAAAGCTTTCCTATTGATGGTTGCGTCACTTTTTAAATTAAAAGGAGCAAATAAAAAATTTATCCATACACAGCACGGTGCTGTTACATCAAATCATAAGTAATCGAATATCTATGAAGATTGGAATTGAAGCACAACGGATTTTCAGGAAGAAAAAGCATGGGATGGACATGGTGGCCCTCGAGCTTATCCGAAACCTTCAGGAGGTGGACAAAGAAAATCAATATGTTGTTTTTGTAGCACCCGACGAGGATGATCAGATCATCCGGGAAACATCCAACTTCAAAATTGTAAAACTTAACGGTGGCTTTTATCCCCTGTGGGAGCAAATTGCGCTGCCTCGAGCTGTAAAAAGTGAGGGGT
>QKGU01000281.1 GCA_003250325.1 Paludibacter sp. | reverse complement strand
TAGCAACTGGGCACACGATTATGCATGGTGGTCTGCAGAACTGCAAAAACGTGGTATGACATTAGGTATATACGACAATCCGCTATGGATTAATCCCGGAGCTGCAAGGGCAGGATTGAAAGTAAGAGGAACTAATATCCCTATTTCTACTTTAATTAACACTTCTGAAAGTGCTAAATGGTTTACCTGGTTGCAGGTGGACAAGCCGGGAGCCGAACAATACGTGAAAGGGTATATACAGCATTATGCCGACATGGGGGTGAAATATCTAAGAGTGGACTTTCTTTCGTGGTTCGAGAGTGGTTGGGATAGAAATATGGGTGCGGTTGGCCCATCACGCCCTTTGTCGCATTATCAAACTGCTTTGCGGTGGATGCGTGAGGCTTGTGATGCAAACGGTATTTTTCTCAGTTTAGTAATGCCTAATCTCTATAATGATGCTGTAACGGAACAAACCTACGGACATATGATTCGAATTAATGAAGATTGTGCTGAAGGTGGTTGGGAACGTTTCAGTAATATATCTCGTGGGGTGAAGCGCGATGGCTGGTCACAGTTTGCAAATCCATTTGATGGATACATTTATTGGTCTAAGATTTCCGGTAAAGAAAAAATAATTTTGGATGGAGATTTTATACGTCTAAATACATTTAGCACAGATGATGAAAGAAAAAGTGTCGTTTCTCTCCATTTAATGGCAGGTGGTCCGGTATCTATTGCCGACCAGTATAATACTATCGGATCTTCTTTATGGATTTACCAGAATGCTGAATTACTAGCTTTAAATGTTGATGGATTTGTTGGTAAACCTCTTACGAACAATCCTTCAGATGATCGTAGTCAGGTGTGGAAAGGACAAATGACAAATGGTGATTGGATTGTAGGTTTCTTTAATCGGGAAACAACCACTGAAACTCGTAGCATTGATTTTATGAATGACCTTGGAATTTCAGGTAGTGTCTTTGTCCGTGATTTATGGGAACATACTGATTTAGGAGTTTGTAATACTCTATCAATGCAGGTTGTTCCACATGGTTGTCGGATATTTCGTATCGCAAAAAATACAAATAAAGTCAGCACTCCAACATTCAGTTTAAAATCTGGCAATTATAGCGGAAGTTGTATTGTTTCAATTTCGTCAGAAACTCCGGAAGCAATTATACACTATACTACTGATGGTACTAAACCGAATATTGATTCACCTGTCTATACAACTCCGATAATAATAAACAAATCAACCGTTATTAATGCTTTTGCAACAAAAAACAATCAGGAGAGCTCTTTCGTAATTTCAGGAAATTATAATATTTCGCCCGTTCAAAAGTCAATGTATGTTGGAGGCACCTTCAATAATTGGAATCCGGGCAAAAATCCTATGACAATATCAACCGGTAATAACTGGATAACAAGTCCTGTACTTTTGTCAACTGGCGATTATGAATTTAAATTTACGAATACAACAGACTGGACTGGTGAAGATTGGGGTAATGCTAATGGTTTTAACGGAATCGCAACAATTACCACTGGAGGGTTACCAAATATTAAATTCAATATTTCTCAATCTGGAAACTATATTTTTACATTTAATGATGAGATTCAAAATTATTCCATTGAGAAAAGCCAGATGACAGGTGAACATATCGCAAAAGATCAATATGAAGTTTATTCGATAAAACATACTGGTGAAATAATTATAAATACAAATAACAACCAAACCAAAGAAATTGAATTATTCACACTTAAGGGTCAGTGTATTTTTCGTCAAAAGTTCGAATCTCCGACAATTATTATTAAATGTGATGACAGAAATGATAAATTCTTAATAGTTAAGGTGAAATCTTCAGTTGAGACACGTTTTGAAAAAATACTTCTTTGAATGTAAAATGTCAAATCAAAAAAAATAAGTTTTAAATTAAAATCAGAAAAATCCATGAAAATAAAATTAGGTTTTGTAATATCCATTTTTGCTCTTAACCTTACTTTAGCGCAAAACAATCATATATACAAATCGAAAGCATTCACTATTTTCCCGGACAAGGTAGTCCAAGATACTTTTACTGCAAAAGTAGTTTCGTTGATAGAACTTATGTCTAATTATCGCAGTCCGGAATTTGATAAATACAGTCCGAATATACAATTTAAATTTAGTATCAACTCCCGAGACAATGAAATGCCTTCAGGAAAAGACCATCATGTGACGTTGAATCCAATAAATGGAAAATGCATTACTACCGTTGTGTTTGGAGAGCAGTTGACTGAAACTAAAGTAATTCCTGCAGGTATAAATCTACCAGAAAATACGATTTGGACCATCCGGCTGGATATGCGAAAGATGCTCAACTCGTTCGAGAAAACAGGATTTTATACTTTCTATAACGGTGATAAATTAGCAAAAGCTGATTTCAGAGGCGTGTATATAGCAGGAAATGCTGCTCCACTATCATGGGATTTTAGCAATCTGTATAACAAACATGGGTTGCAGTTCAATGATCCCGATGGCGATGGTATTTATGAAACAACCCTGATAATGAATAAAAAACAGGACATAAAGTCTACTGAAGATAGTTGGAATCTGACAAAAGATATATCTGCTTTTCCGCAATATAAATCAGACTTTCCAATTTCTGATGCCATTTATAATCTTACCACTGAAGAAATGATTAAGGCAGTAGAACCTGACAGTACTAGGCAAGGAATGGGCTGGCGTTTGGACACGTGATATAAGTTATAGTATAATACTCTCAATGGCATATTTACAACCGAAAGTTGCAGAATATAGTCTGTTGCGCAAAGTAAAAAATAATCTTATTATTCAGGACACCGGGACAGGTGGTGCTTACCCTGTATCCACTGATCGTATGATATGGGCCGTAGCTGCATGGGAATTATACAAAGCAACCGGAAACATGGATTGGTTGCGACAGGCCTATGGAATTATCAAAAAATCTATTGAAGCAGATATCGTAAATGCTTACGATACGGAAACGGGCCTGGTAAAAGGTGAATCCTCTTTTCTTGATTGGCGCGAACAAACTTATCCTCGTTGGATGCAACCTGCAGACATATACGAGTCTGAATGTCTTGGAACAAATGCTGTTCACTATCAGGCCAATATAATTCTTTCAAAGATGGCTCAGATACTCAATGATGAAGAAGTAGCTGTTAGGCATTCCAAAATTGCTGAGCACATCAAAGAGGGCATTAACAAGTACCTTTGGTTAGAAGATAAAGGGTATTATGCTCAATATCTGTATGGAAGAAATTTTAAATCTGTCTCGTCACGATCTGAAGCTTTAGGAGAAGCTTTATGTGTTATATTTGGTATTTCCAACGCTGAAAGAAGCAAAAAAATAGTTTCCAGTGTTCCTGTTACTGATTATGGAATCTCTTGTATTTATCCACAAATCCCGAATATACCACCCTACCACAATAATGGAGTATGGCCGTTTGTACAAGCCTATTGGGCATTAGCATCTGCACAAGCAGGTAACGAACAATCTGTTTTGGAAAGTATA
>QKGU01000096.1 GCA_003250325.1 Paludibacter sp. | reverse complement strand
ATCAGGATGCAAGATAAGTGCCTGGACAATAACATCGGCTAGTTCCACTCAAATTCCCATTGATAAAAGTCTTGATAAAATTGCGGACAGTTCGTACATTGCTTATCTGCAACCGTACAAGCAACAAGTTGATGCAAAGATGAAAACGGTGATCGGAGTAGCCACGGAAACCATGAGTGCACACAAACCCGAAAGCTTGCTTTCAAACCTTAGCGCCGACATATACCGGCAAGCCGGATCGGAATATATGAAAGTTCCGGTGGATATTGCTATCGTTAATCTTGGTGGTTTGCGTACTACTATTCCGGCAGGAAACATCACGGTCGGCAAAGTTTTCGAGTTAATGCCTTTCGAAAACGAATTGGTTATTCTTTGGCTGAAAGGAGACAAACTAAACGACTTGTGCCAATATTTTGCCGGCATGGGTGGTGAAGGTGTTTCTGGTTTGCGCATGACAATTTCAAACGGAAAAGCGATAGACATAACGGTTGCCGATGAACCGTTAGACCTTACCAAAACCTATACCATAGCCACCAATGACTATCTGGCTGGCGGAAACGATAAAATGGTTCAACTCGCGATGTATGAAAAACGCGCAAACACAGGAATTAAAATTCGTGACATGTTTTTGGATTACATTAAAAACGAGACAGCCCACGGTCGCGAAATTTCAAGTAAACTGGATGGAAGAATTAAGTAATTTACAATTTATTCATTAACAAATTACAATCTGAATGAAACGCTTACACGCTATATTATTCCTCGGCTTTCTAAGTTTGGCGGCTTTTGCCGGAGAAAAGGTAAAATTGGTTATCCTGCATACCAACGACACGCACAGCCAGATAGAACCTACGGAAAAATCGAGCTTGAAAACTTCGGACATGGGCGGTTATGCCCGCCGAATGGGTGAGATTGCCAAAGTCCGCAGCGAAGAAAAAAATGTTTTGCTTCTCGATGCTGGCGATTTTTCGCAAGGGACACCTTATTTCAATTTCTACAACGGGCGATTGGAAATTGACGCGCTCAATCGAATGAAATACAATGCCGGCACATTGGGAAACCATGAATTTGACAATGGCATTGATACATTGGCCATGGTGCTCTCCAAAGCGAAATTTCCTATTTTGAGTTCCAACTACGATGTTTCGGAAACACCGATTTCTCCATATATAAAACCATATATCGTCACCAAAATGGCTGGTTTGAAGATCGGAATCATGGCGCTCAACGTGCAGCCTAAAGGATTGATTATCGAAAATAATTATCGTGGACTCGTTTACAACGATCCGATAAAAGTGGCTAAAAAAACTTCAACTTTGCTCAAGAAGAAACTAAAATGCGATTTGGTCATATGTCTCTCACATCTTGGCGGCGATTCAACTTCTGTTGATGTTAATGATTTCAGCATTGCTCATGCCACTAAATATATCGATGTTATTATTGGCGGACACTCGCATACTATGCTCAATAACGCAAAAACGAACAATGCTTCAGGCAAAAAAGTGGTGATTGCACAAGTTGGGAAAAGCGGCTTGTATATGGGCAGAATTGACTTAGAGCTAGAGAAATAAAGCGTTGACTTTAATCAATTTCTAACGACAATTAACACTCTCTAAGTTATCCGTTAAATTCTCGTAAAGCGCAAGTAAACAAGCTATACGGATAGTTTATTAGTCGTAAAAAAAAATTATCTTTGCATTCGATTAAAAAAAACGCTTTACAAAACGTCCATGAATAAAATCTTCAGATTTCAATTGCTCTTTACATTTCTACTTGTAACTTCTATCGCTTCAGCGCAAAAAATATCGTTTGAAGCCGGTTTTACAAATCCTGTCCGTTACGGAAATGGAGTCAGCAGAACTTTTCTCAATGGAAATCAACTTGGATTTTCTGCAGTAATTCCTTTAAAAAACAATTTTAGTTTACTCACCGGAGCATTATATACTGTTGCTTACAACGACAAACTTCAGGGTTATCCAAGCTCAACCGAAGTACATTTCTACACATTCGGACATTTTGCTGATGTACCTCTTCGTGCTATGTATACACTTCCATTATCAAAATCGTTGAAGCTTTTTGCCTATGCAGGACCAAATCTAAACATTGGCTTATCTCAGTTGGAAGTAAAAACTTCTACTTATGACCAGATTTCTCCAGCTACCACAAATTTATATACTGATAGTCTTTACAGAGTCAATCTTCAACTCGGTGCCGGAGGTGGTATACAGTGGAATAAAGTGACATTGAAAGGAGGATATGAATTTGGCATTCTTAACCTCAACCAAACAACGACCGATAAATTATTCCAAAGAGGTTGGTATGCTACTTTGGGCTATGAGTTTGGTGATCTTAAACTTTTCGACAAGAAAAACAAGAAAGAAAAAAAAGACACTAAAAAGAAAAAGAAATAATAAATCAATATCCGAAGGCATATCCAGACATGCAACTCTACAAACTGTTTCTTGAACATCCAATAATTTGTACCGACAGTCGCGTTTGTCCTGCCGGTTCAATTTTTTTTGCCCTAAAGGGTGAAAACTTCAATGCGAACGCGTTTGCACTTTCAGCTATTGAAAAAGGTTGCTCTTACGCAGTGGTAGATGAAGCGGAATATGCTATCGACGAACGATTTATTTTGGTGGATAATGTGCTCGAAAGTCTGCAAAGGCTGGCTGCTTTCCACCGTAGGCAATTGGGAACTCCGGTAATCGGAATCACCGGAACAAATGGGAAAACAACCACAAAAGAGTTGATCGCTGCCGTTCTGAAAGAAAAGTACAACATCCTTTATACTCAGGGAAATCTGAACAACCATATCGGCGTACCGCTAACATTGCTTCAACTTAAACCGGAGCATCAAATTGCCATTATCGAAATGGGAGCAAACCACCCGGGTGAAATTAGACAGTTGTGCGACATTGCCCGTCCAAACTACGGAATTATTACCAACGTTGGGAAAGCTCATCTCGAAGGATTTGGATCGTTTGAAGGCGTAAAAAGTACAAAAGCCGAACTATACGACAATATTCTGAGAAACGGAATCCTCATTTTTATCAACAAAGACAACAAACATTTGGTAGAAATGGCTACCAAAACCGGATTTGCTATCGAAGCTGAAAATGTTTGCGGATTCGGATTTAATCCGGAATACCAGATTTATGGTGAAATAACAGGCTGCTCTCCTTTTCTTGAAATGGAATGCACCGCAAAACCCAAAAGTACATTTGGCGTCACTACGAAACTTATTGGTGCTTACAATGCGGAAAATGTTATGGCAGCTGTTGCTATTGGCAGTTATTTCAAGTTGCAAAACGACGAAATTAAGCGTGGATTGGAAAATTACACTCCGCAAAACAATCGCTCGCAACTTACAGTTACCGAGAACAATAAACTGGTTGTTGATGCTTACAATGCCAACCCAACCAGTATGAACGCGGCCATTATGAACTTTGCTCAAATGGAAGTGGATAAAAAAACCCTGATATTGGGCGACATGCTGGAGCTCGGAGATCAAAGCGCTGCCGAACATCAAAATGTGGTGGATTTGCTACAACAAAAAGGATTTACCAACGTTTTTTTGGTAGGTCAACAGTTTAAAAATACAGATCAATCTTTTCAAACGTTTGAAAACGTGGATGAACTGATTGTTTATCTTACAGAAAATCCGGTAAAGGAGAATTATATTTTAATAAAAGGTTCGAGAGGAATCAAACTGGAAAAAGTGTTAGCCACACTTTAAATTGAATTTAGACAAAGGAAAAGACAATTTTTAGAATGAAGAAAAGTACCATATTCATTATTATAGCTGTAGTAGTTTTGATCTTGCTTGCGGTTACTACTGTTGCTGTTTATTTTGTAAACCAAAGCCAGCAGAAAGATCAGGAAATGGCCGAAATGGTCGAGCAAATGAATTTTGAAAAAGAACAAATCGAAAAAGATTATTCCGATTTAGCTCTTGATTACGACGGTTACACGTCCAATATTAAGAACGATTCATTAATCCAATTACTTCAGGATCAGAAAACAAAAGTTCAACAATTGCTGGACGAATTGCGCGTTACCAAATCTACAAATGCCAGACGTATTGCCGAACTGAGAAAAGAACTTGCAACTGTTAGAGCGGTCATGGTTCAATACGTAAATCAGATCGATTCCCTCAACTCGATAAACAAAGTGTTGAAAACAGAAAATGTTGAAGTAAAGCGGAAATATCAGGCTGCCACCGAAACCGTGCAACAGTTATCGAAGGAAAAAGAAACGCTGAACGAAGTGGTGAACCGTGCGTCTATTCTGGAAGTTACTAATTTTAGTATGGTGCCTTTGAATAGCAAAAACAAAAAAACATCATGGTTTTCGCAAACGGCAAATTTGCAGTTTAACTATACAATTACGAAAAATGTAACGGCAACTCCGGGCGAGAAAATCATTTATCTGAGAATAACAAAACCGGATGATGAAGTGCTGACGAAAAGTCCGACTAACGTATTTCATTACGAAAACAGGGATATTGCCTACTCGGCATCGAAGAAAATTGAATATACAGGCGAAGCCATCAGCGATGCGCTTTACTGGAAAGTAGGCGAAATTCTACCTAAAGGAACTTATCACGCTGATTTCTTCGCCGATGGAAATCGTATCGGAAGTTTTAGTTTCGTATTTGAGAAATAGACAATAGTCGATAGAAAGTATTGGTAGTAAGTAAACAAATTAAATTTAACGAGCAAATTCGTGTCGCAAAGTTCAAAATTTACTAAAGCCGCAAGTTCTATCGCCTTCGATGAAAAACACCGAAGTACGATAAAGTTCAACATTTCGCGCTACGATGCAGCTGTGCGAAAAGGAATGGCGAGATATAACAATCTTGAAAAAGCGAAAAACCAGGCGGCAGCTATCAAGCGTGATGTGTTGGCAAACTGGGATAAGTACCTGATTGAATTTGAAGAAAAAATAAGTTCACGAGGAGTTGAAGTTTTGTGGGCAAAAGATACGACCGAAGCAACAGGTTATATTGAAAAAATTCTGATTGATAACGAAGCCAAACTGTTGGTGAAAAGCAAATCGATGACTACCGAAGAAATCGAATTGAACCACACGGCAGAGAAAAAAGGCTGCGAATCGGTTGAAACGGATTTGGGAGAATTTATTGTGCAGGTAGCAGGCGAGCGACCTTATCATATTGTAACACCGGCGATGCATAAATCAAAAGGCGATATTGCCCGTTTGTTCAACGAGAAATTCGGAACACCGATCGACAGTACACCCGAAGAACTAACGGAATATGTTCGACAGGTATTACGAAAAAAATATACCCGGGCCGACGTTGGCGTTACGGGAGCTAATTTCCTGATTGCCGATATCGGAGGAATATCGGTTACCGAAAACGAAGGAAACGGATTAATGTCCACGGCTTTCCCGAAGGTGCATATCGTCATTGCCGGAATTGAAAAAATTATTCCAAAAATGAGCCAACTGGGATTGTTTTATCCACTTTTGGCGGCACACGGAACTGGACAGCAAATTACGGCATACAATACGATATTTACCGGAGCACGTCGTTCCGACGAAGTTGATGGTCCCGAGAAAATGATTGTTATTTTGCTCGACAACGGTCGGACAAATGTTTATAACGATAACGAAGCCTACGAAGCCTTAGCATGTATCCGTTGCGGAGCATGCCTGAATGGTTGCCCGGTTTACAAAACGATTGGCGGATATACGTATGACACGACATACAGTGGCCCGATAGGTTCAGTTCTGACACCATTTTTGCGTGGGTTCAAAGATTTTTCGCATTTAAGCTTCGCCTCCTCCCTTTGCGGAAAGTGTGCGGAAGTTTGCCCGGTAAAAATTCCACTGACAGAAATTCTGCTTGCAAACAGACGAAAAACGGTGGAACAAAATTTGAGGCCTTCGGCAGAGAAAATAATTATGAAAGGATTTCGAATCATTAGCTCAAAAAGAAGTACTTTTGATTCTTTTCCTTCGGTTATAAAAAACACAGGAATCTATCCGTTCAATTTTGTTGGCTGGGGTCCGAAGAGATTAATGCCTGTATTTGCAAAAAAATCGTTCTCGCAACAATATAAAGAGATAGAAAATAGAAATTCAAAGAATAAAGAATAAAAAATATAAATCATGAAACGAAATTCACTTTTCATTTTATTTATTTCACTTTTCATTATTATACTTCCTGCATGTCAGGAGGACGAATGGGCTGACTGGAAATTAAAAAATGATCTATACATGGAGCAGTTAATCAAAGATCATAAAGGCATTGACAGCACTTTTTATATGACAAATAGTGGTTTGTGTTATCAGGTAATTATTCCGGGGTGGAATTACAACAGAAAACCCAGTAAAACAGATTATGTAAAAGTAAGTTATACAGGAAAATTAGTCGATGGATCCGTTTTCGATTCCAACTCTAAAGTAATACTGGATATGACAGAACTGGTAAAAGGCTGGCAGGAAGGTCTCACAAAAATGAATGGTGGAGCCAAATATAGATTTTATATACCAAGCAAGTTGGGGTATGACACACTGTCTACAATGACAGACATTCCACCACATTCCACACTTATTTTTGACGTTGATTTAATTGACTCAAGCAATAGTTTGCTATATCTTATAGACTAATTTAGTTACATAAACATTATATCTTACGCAACTGCCATGAGAAAGATATTAATTATACTATTCTGTTCGGTTGCAACCATTACTTTTGCTTCCGGATACACGGTAAAAACAGTCCCAAATCCGATTACAACCAACGCACATGCTTTCGTAAGCAATCCTGATGGCATTTTGAGTTCGTCGGCTGTAAGTCAAATGAATGTCTTCATCGATTCACTCAAATCTCAAACAGGAGCTGAAATTGCCGTTGTTGCTGTAAATTCAATTGGATATAACGAAATCACCGATTTTGCGAATAAACTTTTTGCTTTGTGGAAAATAGGGAAAGCAAAGCAGGACAATGGTTTACTGATTCTTTTCGTGTTAAACCAGAAAAAAGTAACTATCGAAACCGGTTACGGTCTGGAAGGCGTATTGCCCGATGCCATCTGCAAACGAATCCAAACACAAACCATGATTCCCGAGTTCAGAAATGGAAATTTCGACGCCGGAATAATGGCCGGATTACAACAAACCGGAAAATACATTCGCAACGAACCCGTCGAAGAGGCTTCAACATCTCCTATAGCCTGGAACGAAATACTTCCTACAGCCATCGCAGCCTATATTTTACTCACTTTGTTTAGCTGGTTGTGGTTGGGAAGTACTATTCGCACCATTCGTAAAAATCCAAAATTCAAAACAAACGTTGAGAGATATAAGGCGGTTAAAAGCCAAAAAGCCGGAATTATCAGTCTGGTTTCTATCCTTGTTCCTATCGTTGGATTTTTAGTAATCATTTTGTTTCTGAATCCTCTTTATATCCTTTTGCTTATACCTGTTCCGTTTACTACTATTCCGGCAAATATATACGGTCGGTTGAAGATGTTGAGAATAAGAAGAGAACCCATTCCATGCAACGTTTGTGATGGAAAAATGCATCTATTATCAGAAAAAAACGAGGATAAATACCTGAAACTTTCGCAACAGTTCGAAGAGCAGTTACATGCCGTGGATTACGATGTGTTTGTGTGCGACAAATGCGCCAACGAAGCTATTTTTACTTATGATAAACCGAGTGCTTATTCCGAATGTCCGAAGTGCGGAACGAAGGCGTTTATTATGAAAGAGAAAAAGACATTGATTGCTCCAACTTACCTTAGTTCCGGTACACAACGTACAACTTTCCACTGTAAATTTTGTGGGTACGATGAACATCATAACGATAATATTCCTCGCCTGACACGCAATGGTAGTGCTATTGGTGGAGCTATGGCGGCAGGAAGCTTATTTAGCGGACGTGGTGGTTTTGGCGGAGGCGGTTTCAGTGGTGGCAGTTTTGGAGGCGGAATGTCCGGCGGAGGTGGCGCCACAAGCGGATGGTAATTTCAGTTATCAGTTGACAGTGAACAGTTGAAAACCTCAAAACGTATGAAAGACTTTTGAGCGTTTAGAAACAAAGATTTTTTTTATCATTCAGTTTTAAAATTATTCAATCAAAAAAAATATCGAAAATGAAAAGAAGCACAGTTATAATTTTTGCAGCCATTGTGGCAGTGGTTTTATTGGGCATTACAGCATATAATAAATTGGTTTCGGCAGAAGAAGAAGTAAAGAGCCAGTGGGCAAATGTTGAAAATCAATATCAACGTCGTGGCGATTTAATTCCAAACCTTGTGGCGACAGTAAAAGGTTATGCCACTCACGAAAGTGAAACGCTGGAAGGAGTAGTTGCTGCGCGCGCAAAAGCAACTCAGGTTACCGTGGATGCAGCTAATCTGACTCCGGAGAAACTTCAACAATATCAGACTGCTCAGGGCGAATTAAGTTCTGCTTTAGGCAAATTACTTATGATTACTGAGAATTATCCTGATTTAAAAGCGAACCAAAACTTTCTGGAATTACAGGCTCAATTGGAAGGTACCGAAAATCGTATTTCCGTAGAAAGAAACCGTTTCAACGAACTGGCAAAAGAGTTTAACACCTCTATCCGTCGTTTCCCGAACAATATGCTTGCAGGAATGTTTGGATTTGCACAGAAACCTTATTTCGAAGCCGAAAAAGGAAACGAAACGGCTCCTGCGGTTAAATTCTGATAAAGAATTTCCTATTCAAAAACCTCAAAGTGTTTGAAAAACCTTTGAGCATTTTTTGAGAATTTTATTTAAGATCAAAATAAATAATTATGTCACATTCCAAATACAAACCTTCTGACGAAAGATATTCACAATCTGTCGGTTATCGTTATTGTGGAAAAAGCGGATTGCAACTTCCAACCATTTCTCTGGGATTATGGCACAACTTCGGCGACGTGGATGATGCGGAAGAGGCTGAAAAAATGCTGAAGTTTGCTTTCGATCATGGTATCACCCATTTCGATTTGGCAAACAATTACGGAACTCCTGCCGGCAGTGCCGAAAAGAACTTTGGAAAGATGCTAAAGGATTTGTTTTCATCCTATCGCGACGAAATGATTATCAGCACCAAAGCTGGTCACGCCATGTGGGATGGACCTTACGGTGACGGTGGTTCCCGTAAATATCTTATCGGCAGTCTGAACCAAAGTCTGAAAAGGATGAAGCTGGATTATGTAGACATATTTTATTCGCACCGATACGATCCAAACACCCCTTTAGAAGAAACAATGGGTGCATTATCGGATATGGTAAAACAAGGAAAAGCCTTGTACGTCGGGATATCGAAATACCCTACTGAGAAAGCAAAAGAAGCTTACCGCATTTTGAAAGAAAACGGGACGCCATGTCTGATAAATCAGGATAGATACAGCATTTTTACAAGGGAAATAGAAAAAGAAGTGATACCGTTGGCAAAAGAAAACGGAGCGGGATTTATTGCTTTTTCACCGTTATCGCAAGGATTGCTAAGCGACAAATACATTAACGGCATACCTGAAAAATCCCGGGCTGCTCACAGCTATGGCTTTTTGCAAAAAAGTCAGATAACACCGGAGAAAGTAGAAAAAATTAAAGCATTAAACGAAATTGCAGCAAACCGTGGGCAGTCGTTAGCTCAAATGGCACTTGCATGGTGTTTGCGCTCAGAGGTTGTGAATTCCGTAATAGTAGGAACAAGTTCTGTAAAACAATTACAGGACAACATCAACGCGTTGGAAAACTTATCGTTCACCGACGACGAGTTATGGAAGATTGGTGAATTAGGAGCGTAAATCAGTTTGTAAAGTTAGAAAGTTTATAAAGTTAAGACTTTATAAGGTTCTATAGTTATCAAAGTTAGAATGCAAATCGGTTCTTTTAAATATTATCTTCTAAGCTTTCTTCTTACATTTCTTTGTGTAAGTTGCGACGATAATTACTACTCGTCTATACCCAACGTTCCGGTTTCTTTACAACTAAATCTAACTGCCAAATATCCCACATTCAAAAACACCCAAAACAAGTTTCTTTATTTTGAAAATGTGGAACTTGCTTACGATCGGGTGGGGTATGGTGGGATATTGGTATATTCCGGCCTTAGCCTCGACGATTCGGGAAACACGATTTACTATGCATTCGATATGTCGTGCCCTTACGAAGCTAATCGCACCACAAAAGTATATTTTAAAGAAGATAGTTTCGGTGAAGTTGTTTGCGAAAAATGCGGTTCAGTGTACGATATCGGATTTGGATTTGGGAATCCGACATCAGGTCCTTCAAAAGAACCTTTGAAAAAATACCACACTTCTATTTCGGGCGACGTGCTTTATATCACCCGTTGATTATTTCCACTTTTTAGGTTTAATAAGCAAAGCCGAAATACCTACAAAAACAATATAAAAAGGATAAACAACCGAGAGAAGGATGGAATAAAGCCAGGTTTTTTCAAACTGAAAAAATTTACGGATTTTCATTAAAAAGATATTATCAGCCAAATACTTCAGGAGAAATAATGTCCCAAAAAGGATCAGCGCCTTCCAACTACTTATCGAGAAAAACAATAGTGCCAGTTCCCACACGCTTATCGATAGAATCAAAATAGCCGTAAAAATAATCTGCCAATCGGTATAGGAAGGCGATTTTGCAGCCCAACGGCGACGTTGATGCACAAACTCGGAAATGTTTTTTGCCGATTTCGCAGTAACAAATGCCGATTCAGATTTTAAAAATCGAATTTTGCCACCTCTTTTCTTTACGCTCTGTAACAAAAATATGTCATCGCCTGAGATTTCATCTTCATGCAAATCATTTCGACTTTTCAACCACGTGCTTTTTTTGAAAGCCATGTTGGCTGCATTACACAAGATTGGCATCCCTACTCCTGCTGACGCAGCACCCGATGCCACCAGCGTAGAAAACTCCATCGCCTGCAAGTAGGAGAAGGTATTGAACTCGTAGGCTAACTTCACAGGTAAAATAATCAGATCTGCCGGATATCTTTCCTGATAACAAACCAATGTTTCCAGCCAATGGTAAGATGGAATACAGTCGGCATCAGTCGTAACAATAAGATCGGAACTTGCTTGCAGGATACCTTGTTTCAGTGCGTTCTTTTTCCCAAAACCTTCAGCATCTATCAAAACGATATTGGGGAGCGTAGCCTGAGCGGCTTTTATATAATTTCGGGTGCGGTCGGTCGAATGATCATTGACGAAGATCAGTTCATAATGCTGATAACTTTGCTGAGCCACTGACGAAATAAAGTGACGAATATTTTCCTCTTCATTTCGACAGGGAACTACCACAGAAATCGATTTAGTCAGATTCTCGTTTCCCTTAGGAATAAAAGTAAATACACGTTTCCATCCGATGATGAAAATAGTGATCAGCAACAAATATAAAAAAGTGACAACAGCAGTAATAACGATCAACACCATAATTTGGCAAAGATAAATTCAACTCAAATAAATTCTAAAACAGATAGTTCAGTCCAATATAAAATCCGGTATTTCCATCCTGTTTGTTGAATGCTTTTCCAAAATCAGCCGAAATCACGAAATTCTCGTTCCACCCGATTTTCAGACCGATACCTGCAGCGGAATGGAATTTTCCAGAATTATAATCATTAAAATAAAGTGCTTTATCTGCTTCGGAAACATTTGCCAAATCCATTGCAATTGGTTTCAAAATAATTCCCGAATCAAAGAAAACATTGGTTCCCAGATAAAAATTTTGTTTAAATAATTCGAAACGTAGGAATTTGTATCGGAATTCAAAGTTTCCAAAACCAACCGCATCACCAACCACGCGATTTCTGAGCACACCACGAACCGAACTTTTACCGCCCAAGCCCTGATTACTGGCGGCAATCAGATAACTTGTAATCAATTCCGGTTGAGCATAATAAGGCACCTTACTATTCCCTAATGTCGTTTGATAATCCAACCGATAGGCAAATAACAGACCCTTAGCCAATGTAAAATACTGGCGATGAATTACTGCCATTTTCGTATGAGGAAAATCCTGATTGACAAATTTAGGTGCGGTTTGCACTACTGCTTCCGTAAAGATTCCTTTTGTAGGGCATGCCAACTGGTCGCGTGTATCGTATTTTAAACCGAGTTTGAAATAGTTCAGACTTCCACCTCCAGCTTCTGTAGCATCAATCAATCCCCAACTTTTGTATTTTTGAAACAAATCGCCACCCGGAACCGAAGGCAATCCAAGCTTAACAACATCCACCGTATCCATTTTGAAGTTATAAAATGCATAACCGGCTACCCAGCCAAATTTCGATTCTCCGAAATATCCCTGAAAATCGGCTTTAATACGGAATACATCTTTTTCATTCTTGTAGAAATTCCTGTATTGCTTAGCCAATGCTGCATTGTAAGCACTTTGGTAACCATTGAATCCAAAGAAATCAGCCATCTGGTCCGGCACATAAGCAACATCCAATGTTGTACGAACCTTTGGGATCAATCTTTCTGAATCATACCTCATTCGGGCAATAGTCGTCCCCTTGGTATAAGTAGATAATTCCAGATACAACGAATGGTTATATTTCGGAAAACTGGAGCCATCACCATAATCGTATAAATTCACCAAAGCTCCGTATTGGAAACCCAAATCCGAATCGTATGAAATAGCTGGCAACGCGCCAAATCCAAATCCTTTCTTTACTTTTTGTTGAGAATTAACTACATTTATAGCCAGAAATAAAAATAGATAAATGGTTATTTTTTTCATACTCTTATTTATTTGGTGATTAAACTCTTTGAATATAAAGCCACCGAAATGTTTAATTTAAATAATTTAACTCGCAAAAATAACTTAAAAATATCTGTCAAAGATATAAAAAAAAGCACACGAAGGTGTACTTTCATTTATTTTTGATATTTCTTGTTTCAATTTCCTTTACATTCGTTGCAAATCCCCGAATAAGAAATCTCTACAGCCTGAATTTTAAATTTATCGGATTCCGGCAATTGGAAAAATACCGGATTTACATCAAATATGTCATGAACCTTACCGCAACTGTTACACATAAAATGAGCATGAGCTGATGTATCAACATCATAGCGGGCATTTTTTTCATCGATTACTAACGCACGAACAGCTCCTTTTTCCACAAACAAATCCAACGTATTGTAAACTGTTGTTTTTGACAATGTTGGCATATGAGGACTCAAAGCCATATATATTTCATCAATCGTTGGGTGAATCCTATTATTCAGTAGAAATTCCATCACCGCAGTACGTTGAACAGATGGTTTAATGGAAAATCTGAGCAAATAGTTATGTGTTTGAAGTGTCGGAGTCATGATATTTTATATAAATTTTTTAAATAAAGTGCAAAGATAATATTTATTGCAACAAATGAGACAAATCATTGTAAAAGTTTAATATTTAATATCTTTACAAACAACTTAATATATAAACAACAAAAAAGCCACAATTGATTTCAATTGCAGCTTTTTTATATTTGTGAAAGAAGTATTACAATACGTTTATTTCTTTCAATACGTTGTTTGTTCCACGTACAGCAGCAGCACTCTTTTCGAACAATGCTTTTTCTTCGTCGTTGAGTTTGTAATCAATGATTTCTTCAACGCCACCTTTACCGATAAGTACAGGAACACCAATACAAATATCGTTTTGTCCGTATTCGCCTTCCAACGATACACAGCAAGGAATAATTTTCTTTTGGTCGTGAATAATTGATTCTACCAGATAAGCTGCTGCAGCTCCCGGAGCATACCATGCCGAAGTTCCAAGCAATCCTGTCAATGTAGCTCCACCAACCATTGTATCAGCAACTACTTTATCCAATGCCTCTTTTGAAAGAATTTCGCTTACAGGGCGACCTTTGTAGTTAGCGAAACGAGTCAAAGGAATCATGGTTGTATCGCCGTGACCACCGATAACAAGACCTTCAACTTCGTTTGGATTAGCGTTCAATGCTTTGCTCAAATAGCATTTGAAACGTGAACTATCCAAAGCGCCACCCATACCAATTACTTTGTTTTTTGGAAGACCGGTTGCTTTCAACGCAAGATAAGTCATAGTATCCATTGGGTTACTTACAACCACGATAATTGCATTAGGAGAATATTTAAGAATGTTTTCTGAAACAGTTTTTACAATACCTGCATTTACTCCGATCAATTCTTCGCGTGTCATACCCGGTTTACGAGGAATTCCTGAGGTAATTACCACCACGTCTGAGTCTGCTGTTTGAGCATAGTCGTTTGTACAACCGACAATGGTAGAGTCGAAACCTAACAATGCAGCTGTTTGAGTCATATCAAGTGCTTTTCCTTCTGATACGCCTTCTTTTACATCAAGCATTACCACTTGATCAGCGACTTCATTAAATGCTAATACGTTTGCACATGTGGCGCCAACATTTCCGGCACCAACTACGGTTACTTTTGACATAATAAATTTATTTTTAAATTGTTTTATATTCCTTTTTTTAGCAACGCAAAGATACAAATATATAATCAATAAAGATTTTTTTCTTTAATTTTTTTAATGATAAAAAACCATTACAGAATCAAATACAAAGACGGTATTTACCTTAAATATGTAACTTTTTTTGTACCTTTGCACCCAAAAAGCAACAAGAAGTTACATATAAGTTGTATCGTGACACAACAGGACTTTAAGATCCTGAAACTGACAGAAATTCCCTGAAATTTTTCGCAACAATTATCAAACTTTCAAATAAATAAGTTATGCAAACTATTGACAATTTTAATTTTGCCGGCAAAAAGGCAATTGTTCGTGTGGACTTTAATGTTCCATTAAACAAAGAAACTGGTGCTGTAAGCGATGATACACGTATTCGTGGTGCGTTGCCTACAATCAAAAAAATTATCGCTGATGGCGGCTCTGTTATTTTAATGTCACATATGGGACGTCCAAAACAAAATCCGGATCCTAAATTTTCATTAAAACAAATCATTTCAGCAGTAGAAGAAAAAATTGGTTTACCTGTTCAGTTTGCAGAAGACTGTGCTAATGCTGAAGCGCAGGCAGCAGCATTGAAAGCCGGAGAAATTCTTTTACTTGAAAACCTTCGTTTCTATGCAGAAGAAGAAGGAAAACCGCGTGGCGAATTTGCAACCGAAGAAGAAAAAAAGGCAGCAAAAAAAGCATTAAAAGCAGATCAGTTAGAGTTTGCAAAAAAACTGGCTTCTTATGCTGATGTTTATGTAAACGATGCATTCGGAACAGCTCACCGTGCTCACGGTTCAACTGCTGTTATTGCTCAATTCTTTACTGAAGAAAACAAAATGTTCGGTTTCCTTATCAACAGCGAATTAGTAGCCATGGATAAAGTTTTAAAAGAAGCACAATCGCCTTTTACAGCCATTATGGGCGGTGCAAAAGTTTCTGATAAAATTTTAATTATAGAAAACTTATTGGACCGCGTTCAGAACCTGATTATTGGTGGTGGTATGACATATACTTTCATCAAAGCTTTGGGTGGCGAAATTGGCAATTCACTATGTGAAGCTGACAAACTTGATTTAGCGCTTGAAATTTTAAACAAAGCTAAAGCAAAAGGCGTAAATGTATATATTCCTACTGATGCTGTTAATGCTGATAAATTTGCAGCCGATGCAGCAACATGTATTTCTAAAACAAATGAAACTCCTGAAGGCTGGATGGGATTAGACATTGCCGACGAAACTATTGCAACTTTCAGCGAAGTTATTGCCAACTCTAAAACAGTTCTTTGGAATGGTCCAATGGGCGTATTCGAAATGGATAAATTCGCAAAAGGAACAACTGCTATTGCTCACGCTGTAGCAACTGCAACTTCCAATGGGGCTTTCTCATTGATTGGTGGTGGCGACTCAGTAGCTGCAATCAACAAAAACAAACTTTCAGACAAAGTAAGTTACGTATCAACAGGTGGTGGCGCTATGTTAGAATACATGGAAGGAAAAGTACTTCCAGGAATTGAAGCAATTCGCGGATTCTAATCCTCTGAGACAATTATAATGTAAGGCTGTCGGAATAAACTCTGGCAGCCTTTTTTTTATTTCTGAATATACAGCTGTTTTGAATATTCAGGGTACTTTTTTGTGTAGATTATCTAACAAACTAAACATCAGTCGTTTTCCAACGTTCCAACCTTAGAATAAAAAATGTAATATTTTTGTAATACATTTGCCGTAACACTGTAATACCTATACAGTTTCTTTGCAACCGAAACGAAACAACAATAACACAAATGAAAATGAAAATTAAAATCCTTGTAACAGCTTTCTCTCTTTTTGTATCTATTTTTGCTATCGCACAGGAAACTAAGAGTAGTTCCGAAACTTTTACCCCAAATGGAAAACCAATTATTAAAGTGTTTAGCGATTTTTCGATGGTAAATTCAAATAACATGACTAATTATGCTTTTGAAGTACAACGGGCATATTTTGGTTATGGCTATAACTTTAGTAAAAACATTTCAGGTAAAGTTGTATTTGATATTGCAAACACAGGTGGTCTAACGCCATCAGCTTTTACTGTTTTTCTAAAAAATGCTTATGCAAGTTATGCATGTGAATCGTTTAATGCCGACTTCGGATTAATTGGTACTGCAGCGTTTAAATTGCAGGAGTCATTTTGGGGAAAACGATATCTCTACAAATCATTTCAGGATAATTATGGTTTCAACAGCAGTGCAGATTTAGGTCTTTCTGCAAGCTACAAAATTATCCCACAGTTAAGTGTCGACTTATCTGTATTTAATGGTGAAGGTTATAAAAAAGTACAGGCTGACAGCGCATTTCAATTCGCCGCAGGCTTAACTGCTGAGCCCATTAAGAATTTATATGTTCGCTTATATGGTGATTATATGAAGAAAAATGATGCTCAAAGTACTTTAAGTGCTTTTGTGGGTTATAAATGTAAAAAAGGATCAATTGGTGCGGAATACAATTACCAGAGTGGAAATAAAATGACAATAGATCATAACTTCTCGGGAATCTCAGTTTACGGAAATTATGATGTTGTGAAAAAACTTTCAGTATTCGGACGTTTCGACAATATCATGTCTGATAAAATAGGAACTTCAACAAGTGGCTGGAACACTTCAGACGGTCAGGTATATATTGCAGGACTTGAGTATTCGCCGGTAAAAGGAATTAAGATTGCACCAAATGTGCAGTATTCAAACAAAACAACAGGCAATCAAACAACCAGTTTTCTTGTTAATCTCGAAATGAATTTATAAAAATAAAAACGAATTAATTTGATAATTAAAACAATTAAGAAATGAAAAAAATTATTGTATCGGTAATGATATTGTGTGCAATGGCACCTTCATTCTATGCACAAAAAATTAAAGGAAGTGATACCGTTTTACCTTTGGCACAGAAAGAAGCCGAAGTATTTATGAAAAGTAATAAACAAGCCGTAACCGTAATCGGTGGTGGTAGTGGTGTAGGTATTGCTGCACTTATGGAAGGTACAACAGACATTGCAATGGCTTCTAGAAGCATGAAACTTGACGAGAAATTGAAATGTAAAAGTGCAGGAAAAACAATCGTTGAGAAAATTATCGCATACGATGCATTGGCAGTAGTGGTAAATCCTTCGAACCCGGTTTCAAACCTTACACGCGAACAACTGGAAGGTATTTTCACCGGAAAAATCACTAACTGGAAACAAGTGGGTGGCCAGGACATGAAGATCATTCCTTATTCTCGCGAAACAAGCTCAGGCACTTACGAATTCTTTAAAGAACACGTTTTGTTGAACAAAAACTATGTAAACTCTATTTTGAGTATGCCTGCTACAGGAGCTATTATTCAATCGGTAAGCCAGACAAAAGGTGCTATCGGTTACGTAGGATTGGCATATATCAACAAAAGTGTAAAAGCTGTTCATGCTTCGTTTGACGGCAAAAAGTTTATTGCACCATCAATGAAGAATGCGATTAACCAAACATACCCAATTGTACGTCCGTTGTATTTCTACTACGAAAAGAAATCGGAAGCTAAAAATAATCCATTCATAAAATTCGTTCTTTCAGGCGAAGGTCAGAAAATTGTGGAAAGCGTAGGATACGTTCCATTGAAGAAGTAATCTTCTCTGGTATTATTTAAGAAAATAAAAAGTCTTCTGAAAGCATTTTCGGAGGACTTTTCTATTCTATCACTTCCTTCACCATTTTGAAAGCTTTTTCCAGTTTCAGCATTTCGGTGGACATAAACTGGTAAAATTCCATCCATTGGATGCGACGATGAATGTCAATCCCTGCTTTTTGTGTATAGATGCGGCACACTTCGTTTCCGGTTTCGCGCACATAAGCAAAATCCCATATTAACCCTTCGGGGAAGTTTTTTTCCATAATAGATTTGTATTGCTCAAATTGCTCAAACTTATCCAGACGCGCCTTTTCGCTTGGCAGGTTTATTTCCAAAATAACAAATGCGCCTTCGCGAGTAGCATCGAATTTCATTTCCACGCCCTTCATTTTGGTGTTGTAAAGCATAAACTTGCTTTTACGCCGTTTCAATGCTGGAACCTGACTGCAATATACACCAAACCCTTCCCAAAATTCCTTTTTCAACTGCTTTAATTCTTCTTTACTATACATCGCGACAAGTTCTTATTTCACTATTTTATATAAATTCCCCGGCAGGCATTTTACCACGCCTTTAAATTCCATTTCCAATAGAAGTGAGGATATTTTACTTACAGGTTTCCCCGATTGTATGGCAAGTTCGTTCAACTGCAAACCATCCGGATTCTGACGAAGCAACGAAACAATCCCTTGCTCTTCGTCCGACAAATCGACAAACAATGCAGTTTGGATATTCGAAGCCGATTTCTGGGTTTCCCAGTTCATGAACTTCAGCAAATCGTCGGCCGATTCTATCAGCGAAGCTTTATTTTGTTTTATCAAGGCATTACATCCGCCCGACCATTCGTCCCCTACTCTTCCCGGAAATGCGAAAACATCGCGGTTATAATCGTTGGCCACTTCAGCGGTAATTAGCGCTCCTCCCCGGGTAGCCGACTCTACAACCACAAGCGCATCGCACATTCCTGCAATAATCCTGTTTCGCTGAACAAAATTTGGTCTATCGGGATTTGTTTCGCTCAGATATTCGGTGAGCAAAGCTCCTTTTTCGAGCATTTTTTCTGCCACCGAACGATGTATCGACGGATAAAGGCGATCCAAACCGTGCCCAACAACGCCAATAGTTGGCAAATTCGCATCGAGCGATGCTTTATGCGCACAAATATCAACTCCGTAAGCCAACCCGCTCACCACCGTTACATTTGGTTGATTTTTAGACAAATCATCAACCAGCTTCCGGCAATTTTCTTTTCCCGTTTCGGTAGCATTTCTTGTCCCCACAACCGCAACAAATTTCCCGGAATTAAAATCTTTGGCTCCTTTACCATAAAGCATAATGGGAGAATCGGGACATTCTTTCAGACGGTAAGGATATTCTTTATCGGTATAATAAAGTGTTTTGATCTTATTTTTAGCAATAAATTCAATTTCCTTTTCGGCTCTTTGAAGTACATTTTGTGAAACAATCTCACGCGAAAGCACTTCGCCGATACCGGGAATTTTTGCCAAATTTCGCTGCGTTTCGAGAAAAACACCTTCCACACTTCCGACATAAGCAATCAGGCTTTTCGCCAAATTATTGCCGATACCTTTTATGAGTGTTATTCCAATTTTATACTTAAGTTGTTCATCGTTCATAGTGAAAGGTTATGTTGTTCTATTTTATCTCTTTAAAAGATTTTATTACACTCATTGCCAACCATCCTAGAAGCACACCTGCAATATCTGCTATCCAATCGAACCAGCTTGCAGTGCGAGGATGAAAGAAATTTTCCTGTATCAGTTCAATGCTTCCGCCCAAAACCACCGGGAAAATCAAACAAACCAAAACAAATGCTAATAAATTTCTGTTATTAATTCCAGTACGCCGAAAATCAAAAATCAATACGGCCGACAAGCCAAAATACATCAGCAAGTGAACGAGCTTATCTTCATTCTCGAAAGTTGGAATTTCTTTAAACGTTGACGGTGAAGCGAATGAGAGATACGATATTGAGGAAACAATGAGAAGTGATTTCCAAAAATATTTTATGATTTTCAACAGCTTGGTGGTCATGAAGCAGGCATTATTTTTTCTTTGGAAACAATTTTATTGTTCCGGAATTTATAATTTAATAAACAATCAAAATTAATTAAAAACGAATAATTATCTTTGCAAAGATAAAGTATTGATAGCTATAACGAAGTATTCACAAATAAAAATATCATTCTTATGAAAAAAATATTTTCGCTCATATTGTTAACCATTATTCTGAGTGCATGTTCCAGCGTACTCATCACAGGAAGGAAACAATTGATTTTGGTTCCCGATTCCGAAATTTTATCGATGAGTGCTCAAAGTTATAAAGAGTTCATCGACTCAGTTCCCGCTTCAAAAGACTTAGCGAGCACTGAACTAGTAAAGAAAGTTGGAAAAAAAATATCTTCAGTAGTAGAAGAGTATTTGAAAAGCAATGGACACGAATCGGAAATAACAAACTACGCATGGGAATTTAATCTGGTAAAAGATACCACTGTAAATGCATTTTGTATGCCGGGTGGAAAAGTGGTTTTCTTTGAAGGAATACTGCCAATAGCAAAAGATGAAACCGGAATTGCAGTAGTAATGGGGCACGAAGTAGCCCATGCGGTAGCAAAACATAGTAGCGAACGGTTAAGCCAGCAATTATTGTTACAATACGGTGCATCACTTACCGATGTATTGCTTGCAAACAAAACCGAAGCTACCCGAACAGGTATAAATGCACTTTACGGCCTTGGTGCACAGTTTGGTGTAATGCTACCTTACTCCCGCAAGCACGAATACGAAGCAGATCAGTTGGGACTCATCTTTATCGCCATGGCTGGTTACGATCCGAACGAAGCTATTTCATTCTGGGAACGCATGGCAGCGAGTTCAAAAGGTGCTCCACTGGAGTTTATGAGCACTCACCCTTCGGATGCCAATCGTATCGCGAAGTTGAAAGAATATCTGCCCGAAGCAATGAAGTATTATAAAAAATAAAAAGAACGAAAACACACAAAATAAAAACCCTTCATTCAAATCCGAACGAAGGGTTTTTATTTATTTCTAAATTATCCTCTTATAATTTCTCCCCAAAAGCCAAATCGCCCGCATCTCCCAATCCGGGAATAATATACGAGTGTTCGTTCAATTCAGGGTCAATAGCAGCAGCCCAAACAGTTGTTTTTGTATCAGGGAAATGTGACGCAACGTAATCAATTGCTTGTTGACTGGAAATAACTGTCGCGACATGAATATGAGCTGGTTTGCCTTTGGTAAGCAAAGCACCATATGCCAATTCCATTGAACCTCCGGTTGCTAACATTGGATCGGTAATAATCAGCGTTTTTCCAGTTAAATCTGGAGAAGCAATGTATTCAATAAAAATATCGAATTTCAAGGCATCTTTATATTTACGGTAAGCAGACACAAAAGCATTTTCGGCCGAATCGAAATAATTCAAAAAACCATTATGAAAAGGTAATCCGGCACGAAGAATAGTCGCAATTACAATTTTCTCTTCAATAACCTGCGTATGCGAAACACCAAGTGGAGTTTTTACATCCTCGTCCTTAAATTTCAAAGTTTTACTGATCTCATAAGCCATAATTTCGCCAATTCGCTCCATATTCCTGCGGAAGCGCATGGAATCTTTTTGAATTTTTACTGAGCGAATTTCTTTCAGGTAGTGTTTCAATATCGAATTATTATCCGATAAATTATTGATTTGCATGGTATTGATATTTATTTATATACGAAAAACAGTTTTTTAAACCGGCACAAAAATACTGCTTTTTTACTTTGATTTGGCAGAAGTTTGAATATAAATTCAAAAAAAGAGAGGAAAAATAACATTTCCTCTCTGAATATAAGCCGTTTAATTCTCTGTTTTATTATCCTTTTCCCTGATTTCAGTCCTTCGTATTTTTCCACTAATCGTTTTGGGCAATGCTTCCACAAACTCAATGATACGGGGATACTTATAAGGTGCAGTAACCGTTTTCACATGTTCCTGAATTTCTTTAATCAACTCCTCTCCTGCTCTGTCCTTGTATTCTTTCGATAAAATAATAGTCGCTTTCACCACCTGACCACGAATTTCATCGGGAACTCCGGTAATGGCACATTCTACCACAGCCGGATGTGTCATCAAAGCACTTTCCACTTCGAAAGGTCCAATACGATAACCCGAACTTTTGATTACATCATCTGCGCGACCTACGAACCAAAAATATCCATCTTCATCGCGCCAGGCCACGTCGCCGGTATAATAAATATTATCGTGCCAGGCTTCATTTGTCAATTGTTCATTCCGATAATATCCTTTAAACAATCCTTCAGGATAACGTTTGTCAGTTCTTATTACGATTTGCCCTTGTTCACCAACTTCTGCCGGACGACCTTCTGGTGTAAGCAAGTCCACATCATAATGCGGATTTATCAATCCCATGGAACCCGGCTTAGGTTCAACCCATGGAGCCGTGAACAAAGACAAAGTCGTTTCGCTCTGACCGTAACCTTCTTTCAACTTTATTCCCGTAAGCTTCAGAAATTGTTCGTAAACAGCCGGATTCAATGCTTCTCCGGCAATGGTACAATATTCCAGCGACGAAAGATCATATTTTGTTACATCTTCGCGAATAAGGAAACGGAAGATTGTTGGAGGCGCACAAAGCGAAGTAATTTTGTATTTTTGAATCATCTCGAGCATATCGGCAGGTGTAAATTTTTCGTGATCGTACACAAAAATACATGACCCTACAATCCATTGTCCATACAATTTTCCCCATACAGCCTTCAACCAACCTGTATCGGCAATAGTTAAGTGCAAACTATCTTCATGAAGATTGTGCCAGTATTTTGCCGTCACAATGTGAGCCAGCGGATAAACACAATCAAGCATCACCATTTTTGGATTTCCGGTAGTTCCCGAAGTAAAACTGATAATCAGCGGGTCATCATTTTTATTTGCATTTTCAACTTTTACGAACGGTGCTGCATTTTCAATTCCTTCATGGAAATCGAGCCAGTTTTCAGGAACAGCCGGACCTACCGAAATCAGCATTTCCACGCTTGGCGATTCGGGCATCGAAGCATTGATATGTTCAATAATAGTTTCTTCGCCAACAGCGATAATTGCTTTAATATCGGCTGCATTATTGCGATACACCAAATCTTTTTTGGTAAGTAAATGCGTGGCAGGGATAATAATTGCACCTATTTTGTGCAACGCGACGATTGTAAACCAGAACTCGTAACGACGTTTGAGAATAGCCATAACAATATCGCCCTTTTTTATACCCAGACTCTGAAAGTACGAAGCAGTCTGGTCGGTATGGTGCTTTATTTCTCCAAAAGTAAATTCACGACATTCGCCCTTGTCATTCGTCCAAAGTAATGCCTTTTTATCTGGAGCTTTCTCCGCCCATGCGTCAACGACATCATAAGCGAAATTAAAATTGTCAGGAACTAATAATTTGTAGTTGGCCTTGAAATCTTCAAAGTCGGTGAACTCAGTTTGCTGAAGAAATTTTTCTAACATAATGACGTAACTTTTAAATTCTGGATTTTGCGCTGCAAAGTAAAACAAGAACGATTTTTACGGCAAAATTCAGGGATAAAACCAACTTATTTGGGGTAAAATATGGAATAAAGGGATAACCTGTCTTACAAATTCGTTTGTAAGCTATACAATCACTGCCAGAAATTTAACGTTCTTTCCGCCAATAGCTTTCATGCCGTGTGGTTTTGTGGCATCAAAGTAAATACTATCGCCTTCGTTGAGCACAATATCATTTCCGGCAATGCTTATTTGCATCGATCCTTCAAGAACCAAATTAAATTCCTGTCCGGCATGCGTATTCAGGTTCATATTTTGCTGGCAACTATCCACCACCACCTCGAAAGGTTCGGCCTTTGCATTTTTAAATCCGTGCGCCAACGATTGGTATTTATAACATTTGGTACGCTCAACGGCAGCTCCAGTGCCACGGCGGGTTACAAAAAAGGAAAGAGCATGGGGTTCTTCTCCGGAAATCAACGCGGTAGTTTCAACTCCGAAAGTTTGCGCCACCTGACAAATAAAGCTCATGGGAATATCCGATTCACCGGATTCGTAAGTAAGGTAATCTGATTCGCTGATTCCGCATTTTTCAGCAGCCTGAGACACTGAAAGATCAAGAGCATCGCGCAGTCCGCGCAATCGCTCTGCTATTTGTTTAATTTGTGTGTTCATAGTATGATTTTTACTTCGCTTTTGTTTGGCTAAAGCCAAAATTAATTCTCTTATCATAAATCCTCCAGCTAAAGCTGGAGGCAATTTAAACCTGTATATCTTTATGTCTTAGAAATCCACATTTTGCAAGAAAATCATCATACTTATGCTGAAAACTTACTTTCTCATGATGGTTTTCTTGTCCTTTTATATAATTTCTTGTTTTTTCAATCAATGATTCTGAAACGGATGCCGCAAAATATTCATCTTGCCACTCAAATTTTTCTTTGGTTATTTTTTCTTTGTTGATCCAAAACGATGATTCGCCCTTAATTAATTGCATTATTTGCTGAATATTTTGATTTACTCCAAGTGAAACCAAACAGTGACAATGATCCGAAAAACCGTTTATCGTATCTATATAAATATCTTTTGTAATCGAATTATCCTTAATATGTTTCCATACACGAGTTCTAATTTCCTTATTCGAAAGAAATCTTTCTCTATTTTTTGTACTCCAAACAAAATGAATATAAACTTTTACATAAGGCATAATTCTTTTGTTTTATAAAAACAACCTAAATCAATTGCCTCCTGCTTTAGCAGGTGGATTATAAAAGAGAGACAACATTGGCTTTAGCCAAACAGTTATTTCAAATGCGATGCTTTCAAGCCTTTTATCACCGCATTGGTAAAACCATTTGCTTCCATTTCGTTTAACCCTTTAATGGTGATACCACCGGGTGTTGTCACTTTGTCGATTTCCACTTCGGGATGGGAATTGTTTGACTCAATCAAGTCGATAGCTCCACGCAATGTTTGCACAACAACTTCTTTCGCAACATTTGGATAAATACCCATTTCCACTCCGCCTTCCATGGCTGCGCGAATGTAGCGAAACGCGTAGGCGATGCCACAAGACGAAAGCGACATAAATGCGTTCAGTTGAGTTTCCGGAACTAAAAATGCCTTCCCTAATTCAGCAAAAAGCGAAATAATCAAATCTTCCTGCTCTTTGCTTGCGTTAAAGGACGAAATAGTAGAAACACTTTGAAGAACTTCGATAGCCGTATTTGGGATAACGCGGAAAAGAGTAGCTTCGGTCGTGAAGAAGTTCGTCAATTTATCGAAGTCTACGCCTGCAGCAATGGAAACGATAATTTGTTTTTTGTAATCAAGTTTACTCTCAATTTCTTCCGAGATTGACTCCACCAGCCAGGGTTTTACCGCCAGAACAACAATATCGGCATCTTTCACACAATCACGGTTCGAAGTAGTAATGCCTATTTGAGGTGAAAATGCCTTCATTGCATCCAGATTTACCTGCGACACATCACTTACTCTGATATTCTTGGACTCAACCAAATTCCCTTTAGACAATCCACGCGCAATGGCTCCGCCCATATTTCCGGCACCAATTATAGCAACTTGTAAACTCATATTTTTACCTCCTCAATTCCCGCAACAAGGGATGATTTATTTAATTAATGTTTATCGATTCGCAAAGATAGGATAAGTAATTTGAAAATCACAGTGGTAACCGGATTTTTTGTTGCTGCTTTTCGGGTTTATCCAACAGAATTAAAAATTCAGATTCAGACAGCCGCGAAGCCCCCAACGCGTTACTCCGGGATGATTTAAATCCGTCAACCGCCAAACAGATTGAAGCGTAAAAATGCTCAGGATATTTGTAAACCCGACACCAACTTCCATATATGGTTTTTGCATTGGATACATATAAGCCGGATAGTCGAGTTGCAGCTTGTGCGAATCACTCAATCCGCCATAAGCCAGATTAAAAGAGCACATTTCACGAAGATTCAGGTTTTTTATCAACGGAATGCGATTCATTAATATTCCATTAAACATTAACTCGGTATGTAGATTCACATATTTGTCGGCAGCATATTCCGAATAATTCATCATGTTGAACTGGAAAGTACTGTAGCCTCCGGTTTCGCTTCCAGGCGGAATTTGTAACAATTGATACGGAACATTCCCAAATATCCAGCCGGCATCAAATATGTAATGTAACATTCCAATATCGAATTTATAAAGCTGGCGCATGGACAACGCAACTTTTCCATATTCACCCGAATGGTCGCCAAACTGATATTTTCCGTATTCAAGGATGCTGTATATAACCGGTTTGGAATTGGAAATATGAATCCGCTGCATGTGATCGTCGTATCTCCGTTCGCCAAATGAAAACCGCGTAGACAAAGTGGCTGATTGCTGCAAAAGTGAATTATAAACCGTCGAACCGCTTTGCATTGGCAAAAAAGCATTTGGGAACATTCGGTTCGACCGCAAATACAAGTCACTTTCGATATCCCGCGTCCACTCATTCGAGAACTTAAATGAATATTCGCTTCTCTCACTTATTTTACTTGCCGATTTAAATGCAAATACAGAACTTGAAATATCTTCATCGCCAGTAATCAAAGGATTTTCCCGAAATAGAAAATCATTGTAGTTATAATCTACACGTCGATAATCATTCGTATAACTTAACTCAAAAATTCGTCGCTTTGCTCCCGACAATTTATACTGAGCAAAAGCAGAATATTTTGGCACCTGATTTTTGAATCCATACCCTAAATATCCGCCCAATGAAACATTTTTCCATAAATTTTCATTGGTTCGAAATGGTAAAGTCAGTCGAAGACCTTCGATATCGGTAATTCGGATGATTTTCTGCACTTCTCCAATATCAATTTTTCCGACATTCATGTAGCCGGTAAACATTACATCTGCAAGCCATTTTGCAGTTCGCAGCAAAGGCGTATTATTCAGATCTTTCAGTTTATCGTCGAGCGTTTCCGCGCTGTATTCACTTTGAGCAAAATTACCATTTGGGACAGATAGAGAATCGGTTTGATGATAAACCGCACTTCGTTTTACAAAAATCTCAGGATTGGGATTTAAACTATCGCCGAGCAAACCATAATTCATGTTCAGTGACATTTCCTGAGAATGAAGTGCCCAAGCCTTGTTTTGTTGCTGCTCAAAATTTTCGGAAATTCGAAGATTATGAATGTAATTAATATTCGCTTGCAACGGCAATTCGGCTTCGATACTTATCAAAGCCAGCGAAGCGGAATCAATTTTCATGGTTCCGTTGAAGGCAAGATTTTTACTGTTTCTCGTTCGAAAATGAATTTCATATTGTTTCCCGGTTGGGGTTTCTATACTGTCGGCAAGATAATAGTCGTAGTAAGCATACCCGATATTGGCCAATGGACTAATCATATTTTTTCCAAAAACAGAAATTGAATTCTCGTAAAAATTCAATTCCGTTTCTATATCTCCCACCAATTTTGAAAGGATCTTTTCTCCGCTTTCAGGTGAAGAGAATACGTTTCTCGAAAGTTCCGATTTCTTTCCTGAGTTCAGTTGAAATTTACTCTCTGCCATATAAAGTGGTACGACAAGAGCAGAATCAGAAGAAGAAAGACTTCCTTTTTTCAATTGTTCAAAAATACGATGGTTCGTGCTGCGTTGATTTATTTTGCTCAACAAAACCAGCTGCTGTTCGGAGCTTTGAGCAGAAAAATCAGGCTGATTCGAAACATCATTCGTTTTGCGCACCATCCTCACTCTTTTCATTAATTCCAAAGCCGGATTAGCTCCGGGAATTACGAAAACTTCACGCAACAATGTGTTTTCCTCCTCCATTTCCACCTGAACGCCTACACTTTGTCCGGGTTTTATGCGAATCTCCTTTCGCCGAAATCCTATAGCCGAGAATACTAGTGTATTTTGAGAGCCGTTATTCCGAATTAAAAAATAGCCTTCTTCGTTGCTCTGAACGCCTTTTTCTGAATTTTTAAAATAAACATTCACCGATGGTATCGGCACTTGATCGGATTTATTCAATATTTGCCCCACAACCACTGTTTCCTGTGCAAAAACATTTCCCACTGATAAAAATGTGTTTATCAGTAAAAAGAGCAGAATAATATTTTTGAGTTTCAAGGGATTCAAATAGCTGTTAATTAATCAATTTAAATCTTATAAGTTCATGAAATGAAGGTGTCTCAAAAGAATTTTTTGAACGCAAATTACGCAAATTTTCACAAATATTATTTTAATCAAATTTATATAATATTGAATATGAAACAATTATGAATTGTAAAAATTCGCGTTTATTTGCGTAATTTGCGTTCTATTTACTTATTGGACACCCTCATTTCTCGCATTATTTCATTCTTTCACTTTTTCTTGCTTCTATAAAAAGGATGACAATCCAGCACTGTTTGCCGCAGAAAATGGACATCCATGTGCGTATAAAGTTCAGTGGTAGTGATAGATTCGTGCCCTAAAAGCTGCTGAATGGCCCGAAGATTTGCTCCGTTTTCCAACAAATGAGTCGCAAACGAATGCCTGAAAGTATGCGGACTCACATTTTTTCGGATTCCCGCCAGCATAGTAAGCTCCTTCACAATTTTGAAAATCATGTCGCGCGTCAGTTTTGTGCCTCTGCGATTCAGAAAAACAAAATCCTCGTGTCCTTTTTTTATATCCAACAGGTTTCGGTCGATTTTCCAGAGTTCAATTTGTTTCAAAGCTTGCGGCGAAAGCGGCACCAGCCGCTGTTTACTGCCTTTCCCTTCTACCAGCATATAACCTTCGTCAAGATATAATTTCGAAAGTTGAAGGTTAATCAGCTCCGAAACCCGCAAACCGGAGCCATAAAGCACTTCAATAATTGCTTTGTTTCGCTGTCCTTCCGGTTTCGAGAGATCAATTGCCAGCACAATGTCGTCAATTTCGTGAATGGATAACACTTCGGGTAAACGAAAACCGATTTTAGGAGTTTCGAGCAACAAAGTCGGATCGTCATCAATTACGTTTTTATAAATCAGAAAATGATAAAACGATTTTATTCCCGATAATATCCTGGCCTGCGAACGCGGATGAATTCCCAAGGTGCTTATTTCGATAATGAAATCGCGTAAAATTTCGGTCGACGCTTTTTCAATTTCAACATGTGCCTCCGACAAATAACTCACCAGTTTTTGCAGATCACTCTCGTAAGCCTCAATTGTATTCGCGGATAAAGACTTTTCGAGTTTTAGATAAAGATGATATTCGTCAAGAATCGGAAGCATCGTTTTTTCGTTACTATTAACATGCAAAGATATAAAAATTTGAACCGGTTTGTCTAAATTCAAACGTTAGCTGTAATTAAACATTCACAACAAACTTGAATGAAATTTTATGTAAATATTTTATCTTTGTTGAAAATATAAAAATCAAGATAAAATTATGAAAACGAACAAATACATTCTTACACTCACATTGCTGAGTATCTCTCTTTTTGTTTCGGCATACGATGCCATTGGACACAGAATTGTAGCTGATGTTGCCTATCACAATCTAAAACCTAAGGCACAAAAACAACTCGACAAAATCCTGGGAGTTCATGGAATTATTTATGCCTCGACCTGGGCTGACGAAGTTAGAAGTGATAAGAAATATACCTACAGCTATCAGTGGCACTATCAAAATCTGAGCGACAATCTTTCCGAGAATGACATCAAAATGCTATTGGCCAACCCAACAGCTGAAGGTGAACATTTGTTTTTTGCACTCGACTCACTTACCCGCAGACTGAAAATAAATAAAAATGATACTGAGGCTCTAAAGTTTTTAATTCATTTCGTGGGTGATCTTCATCAACCTATGCACTTGGGGAGGAAAGAAGATTTGGGAGGAAATAAAGTAGATACCAAATGGTTCGGCAAAACGATTAATATTCATTCGTTATGGGATTCATACCTGATTGAATTCAAGAAAATGTCATATTCCGAATACAGCACTTATTTGCTGGATAAATTCGTACCTCAGAAAGACAAATTTAAAACCTACTCTATTCTTCAGTCGGTAGAAGCTTCTTACTACATCAGGAACCAAATCTACTCTTACGACTCAAGCGACACGAACAATTATCACTACACTTATTTCTTCTCCGACAAACTGGATGAAATGTTGTACAGAGGCGGAATTCAGTTGGCTAACATCCTGAATACAATTTACAAATAAAAAATCTTTTTACCTCACGATCAATTTTCGTATAATATTTTTATTCAACTCAGAAATACGGATATAATATAGTCCTTTGGGTAAATCGCTTATATCCACATACTCAATAGCGCTATTTGCACTAATTGTTTTGAGCACAAATCCCTGCAAATTGATCAGTTCTATTTTTGTAACATATGACATTCCATTCAAATAGAAAACGCCATTTGCTGGATTTGGATAAATATTGTAGTTCTCATTCGCTGTTTCATGAATATCGGTTGTCGAAAAGTTTCTTTCACCCGGGGAACCATATTTCAGCATATCGGCAAACCAATTCTCTCCTTTTGAGTTATCGAATGTCGGATCTTTTAATTCTAAGGTAGCTCCCGTTCCAGCAGCTGCTAAAGGCCACGGGATTCCAACGCTGTACGTAAGCGAATCAATTACCGATCCATAATTATCAAACAAACGCACCTTTTCGCCTGAACCGGAAAGACCGAATGACGTATTTCCCACATAATTTGTAACCGTAGGACAAGTTGTTTTGAACTTCACCGTATCTTCCGCTATCACTACGTAAGCATCAGGAGGAAGCAAGTAACCATAAGGGAAATTAAATTCATGTTCGTCGTCTCCATCTTTAAATATCCAACCGGTGAGGTCGGCTACTGTCGAGGTCGGATTATATATTTCCACCCAATCGCCCATAGGCTTCGAGGAATTTGACTTATAATTAATTTCATTAATAACCAACGCCGGACTTTGAACCGTTAACGTTTTTACACTATCCACTCTCGATGAAACCAACGGACACAATATCGGTGACAACAAATGAAGAGAATCGCCTACTGCCATTTGATAATAGAGATTGTAAAAGCTTCGTTTTCCATTGAAAAACTGACTTCCCAGATTATAGTTTGACGAAATATAGATTGTTTCATTTGGCTCCAATACCACATCTTCCGTAAACATAAAATCGTTTGTTGATTTGTTTAACCTCAGGTGGCAATACGACAAATCAATCGGAGAAGTAGAAGACGTATTCTTCACTTCTACAAAATAGTTATTGTCGAATTCATACATTTCGCCTATTTCCAGACTATCAGCCACATTCGAAAATGTATTTCCTTTGTTTATCGCATACGATTTTGAGCTATAATAATCGATATAAAAGATTCCATTCGGCGGATAATTTTGCTCTGCTCCGGTTATTGCAAATGGAACTAAGGGACTAAAAAACTGAGACACATCTTTAGTATTTCCATAAATCAAATCGTTCGCCAGTAAATCGTCGTGCAGACCATCGTCGTACAATTGCATTCTACTAAACTTGAACGGCCGGCCGAAGACATTAAAATCAACCGAGTCGGCAAAAAACATATTTACACGTTGCACTACCGGCGATTTTATTCTGAATGTTACCATAGGATTATCGGGCGTAGGCATTGGGTTGGAACATTGGAAATCTGTCAATACATTTCTCACCGGTAATTCGTGGTTTTGTAAAAATTCTTTCCGTTCATACATAAACCACTTAATACGTGGTATTGAGTTATCAAAGTCCTCACTCGAAGACTCTCTTCTATTATCTGCATAAACATCGTTTTTGATTCTTTCATAAGTATGATCAACCAGGGTATCCAAAAACTGGAAACCATCAGTCAGAATCTTATTTACTTTTGAACTAAATAGTGCTTTATAAGTTGGATTCTCCAGCAAACGCTGAAACACAACCTGATATTCGGGTGTACGGGCATCTTTCATATTATATTCGACCAAAGTAGAATCGAAGACACCATAAGCTGAGTTTCCAAATGATCCTTCATTATCCCAAGGAAATATTTCCCATTTTTTCGTAGAATTATTTTTATTCAAAAAGATATTTTTTGTAACATTGTCCATGTCACAAAAAACAAAATGCACCGCAAAGAAATTCAGAAAATTATCAATATCTATTTGTTCGCCTATATTTTCGGTAAAATCTTCTACAGACCAATACTGGCAATTATTGAAAAACCTACGAAGCTCATTGTAAGTGGGATCGCCACCAACTTCAGCTTCCCAAATGCGGGCAAAATACTCATCATGAACCGGCGGTGCCATTAAAGCCGCATGATTATTCGCTTTGTACAGCGATATAGGCGACCTCCCGTTTCGGGCAAGAAAATCCGCATCAATCTGCTCCACCTGTGTATAAATACCGTATGGTTCACCATTTACTTCGTAGGTAACATGTTTAATTCGTGAGGCCGGATAACCAAGAAAATCAAAGAGTCTAAGAATAAGGAAATTTCTCATATTCGAACAATCTTTATAATCGGCATGCAGATTTATTCGCGAAACTCCGAAGTAGTTGTTCGTATCATCAAATTTTATTGCCCAGCTTTTCTTTGGGTATGACAGTGTAGTCGATCCCTTAAACCGGGCCTTAACATTATAGCTTTGGTTTCCTACTGAAAAAAGAGCCGGATAATAAACCTCATCTTTAGGGTTGTCATACATCAATGCCAGATCGGCAGGAGCGATCGTTAATTTATAATGTGGTAATTCCTGTGAAAAAACAGGAAACAATATGAATATAAATAGTACTGGTAAAAGTTTTTTCATCGGCATAAAAGATTAATACAATTATCATTATTAGAATAACGAATATTTTTATAATCAACGATTGAAATTAAATCCAAAATAATAAAACCGGAATGCCGATAAAAACAAAGGCGTTCCCATAGTTATATAAAATTCAGCAAGATATTTCATAGAAATTATGCCGGAAATTCTTACTATCACTCCCAAACTAATCATCACAAACATCATCGCATAACTACTCCAACTAAAAAAGGAAAATAGGCATGGGCGTTCTTCAGACAAATTAACAATTCGAAGCGAATGTTTTAGTGAAACATGCGAAAATACCAGTATATAAAAGATTAATCCGGCTAATATACTTACAAAAGAATAACTCCAAATGGTTTCAGATAGGTTGCTCAGAAAATAAAAACCGCGAAACAAAAGCATCCCACCGGCAAACGTCCAGATGAAAGCAGCAAAAAACAACAAATACCTTTTCGGAACACCCGGTTTATATTTTTGAAAGAATGAATTTTCTAAACCCATAATAAAAATGCTAATATCATATTTAATGAATATAAATTCCTATAATTGACAGTAAAAATACAAATTATTTCATTTAAACCTTTAAATGTTACAAATCATTTGCTAAATCATTGTAAGATATTCAAATTGTGTTTCGTACATTACTTTTTTTTGCTACTTTTGCACAAAATTTTTTCGATGACATTTGACATCACATTTATAGGTTATTTAGCAGGTTTTTGTACCGCAATTGCGCAGTTTCCGCAGGCTTATAAAGTGGTGAAAACAGGAGATACGAAGAGTATTTCGCCGATAATGTACTCTATAATGACACTTGGGATACTGTTTTGGTTCACTTACGGACTGTTAATTCCAAACATTCCTATGATCGCAGCCAACGGAGTTTGTCTGATTCCTTCATTATTTGTACTTTATATTACGATTCGCAATTTGATAAGAACAAAAAAGCAAACAATATGAAACGCATTCAGATTATCAATGGCCCCAACCTGAATTTATTAGGTACCCGTGAACCTGCTGTATATGGTAATCTAACTTTCGAAGCGTATTATATTGAGCTAAAATCAAAGTTTCCTGATGTTGAACTGGATTATTTCCAGTCAAATACCGAAGGTTTCATCATTGACAAGTTGCACGAAGTCGGTTTTACTTACGATGGAGTAGTGCTCAACGCCGGAGCATATACACATACTTCCATTGCAATTGCCGATGCGATTCGTGCGATTACTGTTCCAGTGATTGAAGTACACATTTCAAATGTTTTTAAACGCGAAGAATTCCGCCACCACTCTTACTTGTCTGAGGCTTGTAAAGGTTGTATTGTGGGATTCGGTCTTGATTCGTATCGTTTAGCCGTCGATGCGATTTTAAAATTCTAATACTATTTTATACTGAAAAGATCGCACATTATTTTTTAATCAACAAAATTCCCATATTGAAAGGAAGTAACAAATATTAAATAATCTGTATGTCAAAATCAACTAAAATAGTTGCAACCATTAGCGACTTGAAGTGCGAAGTGGAGTTTATAAGATCCCTCTATAATGAAGGGATGAATGTAGTGCGAATGAATTCAGCACACTTACAACGTGAAGGATTTCTTAAAATCATCAACAATGTTCGTGCGGTGAGCAGCAGCATTGCATTATTAATGGACACTAAAGGTCCGGAAGTAAGAACTACCGTTGTTCAAAACGACTCCATCGACCTTCAAACCGGGGATTTGGTAAAGGTAACAGGAAACCCTGAACTCATATCTACAAATGAGTGTATCGCAGTAAATTACATCCATTTTGTTCGTGACCTGAATGTTGGGGATGACATCTTGTTTGACGATGGAGAAATCGATTTGAAAGTTGAATCGAAAGATGATACATTCCTATACTGTCGCGTTGAAAACGATGGAGTATTAGGAAGCCGCAAAAGTGTAAACGTTCCAGGAGTACGCATCAATTTGCCTTCGCTCACCGAACGCGACCGCCAGAACATTCTTTTGGCTATCGAACTGGATTTGGATTTCATTGCCCACTCGTTTGTACGCAACAAACAGGATTTACTCGATATTCAAAAAATTCTGGACGAGCACAACAGCCCGATCAAAATTATTTCTAAAATTGAAAACCAGGAAGGGGTTGACAATATCGAAGAAATTCTGGAGCACACTTACGGTGTTATGATTGCCCGTGGTGATTTGGGTATCGAAGTACCACAGGAAAAAATTCCTGGCATTCAACGTCGATTAATTCGAAAATGCGTATTGGCAAAGAAACCAGTTATCGTTGCCACTCAAATGCTTCACTCGATGATCAAAAATCCACGTCCTACACGTGCCGAAGTAACTGATATTGCGAATGCAATTTATTATCGTACCGATGCGTTGATGCTTAGTGGCGAAACCGCTTACGGAAAATATCCGGTAGAAGCAGTTCGTATCATGGCAAAAATTGCAAAAGAAGCTGAGAAAACAAAACTGGCAGAAAACGATATTCCAATCAATATAAGCACCAACGATATTACTTCGTTCCTTGCTAATGCGGCCGTTGAGGCAAGCAGCAAGATTGGGACAAAGGCAGTAATAACTGATACTTATAGCGGAAAAACGGCTCGTTTCCTTGCAGCTTATCGTGGAACGAACCCGATTTTAGCACTTTGCTATCACGAACGTTCAACCCGCGAATTGGCACTTTCGTATGGTGTGTTCCCTATTTTCCAAAGCGAAAAAGGAAATACTCAGAAATACCTTATCGACGGTCTACACCAACTTATAAAAGAAGGTTTCCTCAAAGCAGATGATTATGTCTGCTACCTGAGCGGAAGTTTCGGTTCCGGATTTGGCACTACTTTCCTCGAGATAAACAGAATCGACAAGATCTTTGAATCAAGAGACAAGTATATACTTCCAAACTTCTGATAAAATAAACAAAAGGCGTTGTGAAAACGCCTTTTGTTTTATTAATAATTCTAAACAATTAGTAGATTAAACTTTTGCTACTTTTGGCGGTCTAAACTTCTCATTCGAGCGGTTTGTCCGCTTATTTTTTATCAATGAATTATTTATTAGGTATGAAAAAGGTTTTATTTCTATTAATTATCTCTCTATTTTCTTTTCAGCTTTTTGCAGCTTCAACCATTAGCGGCACCATCATAGATGCTGATTCACAGAACCCTATTGAATTTGTAAACGTCACCCTATTAAAACAAGGCTCAAAAGTTCCTTTAGCCGGGATGAGTACCGACCTCAAAGGCGGTTTTGTTTTCTCGGGATTGGAAAATGGAAATTATGTATTGCAATTTAGTTTTGTAGGTTACAATCAGGTAAACAAACAACTTGCCATAGCCGGAAAACCCATAAACGTGGGAGTAATTAAACTGGAGGAAGACTCTAAAAAATTATCGGAAGT